>JBARBN010000086.1:0-4366 GCA_049793155.1 Nitrospirota bacterium | reverse complement strand
ACCGAAACCGAATGAAACTGCGGCAATAGTGAAGATGAAGATAACGGAAAGGCTCGACGAGAAACGTTCCGTTTCTCGCCACAAGATAGCTTTTTCCCCTTGACGGTGCCCTTTAAATGGGTGACCCCGAAAGGGATAAACTCCAGGCATTATGTCCTTATTCACGGTATTTAAAGATATCCACAATTTCGCCGCAATCGTCCTATTGGCGGTTGCCGCGTTGCTGCCTATTGTCGGTCCGCTGAGCGGAGCGCCGATATTTCTCTCCATGACAGCCGACCTTGCACCGGAAGAGCGGGGCCGGATGGCGAAGGCGGTCGCGGTGAACAGCTTCCTTCTGCTTATCGCATCGGCACTGATTGGTGCCTATGTGCTCGATTTCTTCGGGCTGTCAATTCCCGCCGTCCAGGTCGCCGGCGGGCTCGTCGTCTGCGCGGTCGCTTGGTCGCTGCTGAATAGTCCCAATTCGCCGCCCACTCTTGTCGGGAACGGGTCGTCAACGGTAACACCGGTCGAGTTCAGTCAGCGCGCCTTCTACCCTTTAACGATGCCACTTACCGTGGGCCCCGGTTCGATCGCGGTTGCCCTCACGCTTGGAGCAAACCCGACGCGAGGCCTTCGTCCATTGGTCGTGACCGCGCTTGCGCACGTGCTTGGCATCTTGATCGTCGCGGTGACTGTCTATCTCTGCTACCGCTACGCCGATCGCATCCTCAAGAAGTTAGGGCCGACCGGAACCAGCGTAGCGATGCGGCTCTCCGCATTTATATTGCTATGCATCGGCGTCAAGATTTGTTGGGATGGACTGCAGTCGCTGCTAATCGCTGCGTTCCCGAACGCAGCTCTGTGAAGCACCATCAAGATCGAAACGCCTGATCGTGTTTCTGATTTTCTCCCTGTCAAACGATACTTCCACGTTTGTCTTGCGATATATTCATTTCTCTATATAATATCAGCTGATACTCAAAGGAACGCGCCATGCCCGTTTCACCATCCACGACGCCTACCGTTTTCTGGCAGCAACCCATCCCTGAGCTGCTGAAACAGTTGAACGCGACTGCCTCCGGCCTCACGGGCAGCGAGGCTGCTGACCGGCTGAAGCAGGTCGGCCCCAACATTCTGCGGCCGCCACGGAAACGGGCGCTGGTACTCCAATTCCTCGCCAGATTCAAAGACCCCCTTGTAATTATCCTCCTCATTGCCAGCGCCGTATCCGCATTCACCGGCGATGTGACCAGCTTTCTGATCATCAGCGCCATTGTGGTCATGAGCGTGACCTTGGATTTTATCCAGGAGCACCGGGCAGGCAAGGCTGCGGACGAACTGCGCCAATCAGTGGCCATCCGCGTTCAGGCGCTTCGTGACGGCAAGGGCATCGAGATCCCCGTGGAATCCCTCGTGCCGGGAGATGTTGTTCTTCTTGCGGCAGGCGATCTGATACCCGGCGATGGACGGGTGCTTGAGGCAAAGGACTTCTTTGTGAAGCAGGCTCTCCTTACCGGGGAATCCTATCCAATTGAAAAATTCCCGCGTGATCTTCCTGATGTTGGACAGGACATGGCCGATGCGGTCAATTCCGTGTTCATGGGGACATCAGTCGTGAGCGGCTCTGCGCAGGTGCTTATATGCCGCACCGGGCCGGACACCTCATTGGGCGAGATCGCCGACACGCTCATAAAAAAGCCGCCTCCCACCGCTTTTGAACAGGGCACCCAGCGCTTCGGCATGCTCATCATGCGTTTCACGATACTGCTCGTGCTCTTTGTCGTTCTGGCGAACGCCTATTTTCACCGGCCGTGGCTCGAATCGTTCCTCTTTGCTGTGGCGCTCGCGGTCGGCCTCACCCCCGAGCTTCTTCCCATGGTCGTATCCGTGACCCTGGCGCGAGGCGCCATGCGCATGGCAAAAAAGAAAGTGATCGTGAAACGGCTTCAATCCATCCATAACCTCGGGAGCATGGATGTGCTGTGCACGGACAAGACCGGCACGCTTACCGAGGCACGCATACGGCTTGAGCGCCATGTGGACGGTCTTGGCCGCGACAGCAGCCGCGTTCTTGAGCTTGCATTCCTGAACAGTTCTTTCGAGTCGGGCCTGCGGAGCCCGATGGACGAAGCCATTCTGGAGCACAAAGAGATTGACATTGCCTCCTGGAAGAAGATCGACGAGGTTCCTTTTGACTTTGAGCGGCGTCGTGTTTCCGTGATCGTTGAACAGGGACAAAAAAGGCTCCTTGTGGTAAAAGGCGCTCCCGAGGATATTCTCCGTCTCTCTACACAATATGAGGAGAACGGCGAGGAGGGTCTCAAAGAACTGGATGAGTCTGCCCTGGCCAGGGTCCAGACGCTTTCCGAAACGTTTGCGCGTGACGGCTTCCGCGTACTCGGCGTTGCCTGGAAGCGGGTTGAGCAAACCGAACATCATGCCGTGATCGACGATGAGACAGCGCTTGTCTTCGCGGGGTTCGCGGCTTTTCTCGATCCCCCGAAGCAGAGCGCCCGGGAAGCATTGGCCAAACTCACCAGTGCCGGCGTGGCGGTCAAGGTCGTGACCGGGGACAATGAACTGGTAACACGTCATATCTGCGAGAAACTTGGCCTGCCGATCACGGGAATCCTGACTGGTACGGAAATGCAGGGCATGGATGATCATGCGTTACAGGCGCGGGTGGAGGAGGTGAACCTGTTCTGCCGGGTCAATCCCACGCAGAAGAACCGGGTCATTCTTGCATTAAAACAGCGCGGCAGGGTTGTCGGATATATGGGCGACGGCATCAACGACGCTCCGTCCCTCCATACAGCCGATATCGGCATTTCGGTGGACAGCGCGGTTGACGTGGCCAAAGGCGCCGCGGAGATGATCCTGCTGGAACAGGACCTGAACGTTCTCTACGACGGTGTGATCGAGGGCAGACGCACCTTCGGCAATATCATGAAATACATCATGATGGGAACAAGCTCTAACTTCGGCAACATGTTCAGTATGGCCGGCGCAACGCTCTTTCTTCCCTTTCTCCCCATGCTGCCGGTCCAGATCCTGCTGAATAACCTTCTTTACGATGTTTCCGAACTTCCCATACCGCTCGACAGCGTGGATGATGAATACCTCACCCAGCCCCGGCACTGGAATATGACCTTCATCCGCAACTTCATGCTGTCCGTGGGACCGGTAAGTTCCCTCTTTGATTTCCTCACCTTTTATATCATGCTGCACATGTTCCATGCCGGAGAGGAACTGTTTCATACCGGATGGTTCGTCGAGTCCATGGCGACCCAGGTGCTCGTAATTTTCATCATCCGCACCCGCCGGAATCCGTTCAAAAGCCGTCCCAACGTCTGGCTTGCAATCTGTTCCCTGTCGGTCGTTTTTCTGGCCGTGGTCTTTCCCTTCACGCCGCTCGGCAGGTACTTTGGTTTTGAGGCACCGCCGTTATCATTCTATTTGGTCCTGGCCGGACTCGTGCTTTTTTACCTTTTCGCCGTCGAGGGGATGAAACAGTGGTTCTTCAGACGGTTTGTTGAACGCTGATGCGGCCTTCCGGATAATGACTCCGGTGATTGTTAACCACAGAGAACACGGAGGAGTGCCCCGTGTTCAACTGACGCAACAATAAAAACAGTTTTGAAGCCGTGAAGATTGTAGAAAATGAAACAAATGCCGTAGCCAGAGGGCACAGAGGGAAGCCAGTAATAAGTCTTAACCATTTCAGGTTTAAAGATTTCTCTGCATGCTCTGTGGTTAATTTTTAATCATAAACTAAAAAGGAGGGTGAATTGATATGGCGGGATTCTTTCGAAGTTTCAAGTTCAAGGCGATCATAACCGGCATCGTGGTTTGTATCCTAACAGTATTGTACAGTTATTTCGTTGCGGACACGGTCCAGACAAGAATAACCGACGCCCAGATGACCAAGGTGGACGGGAGGTTCATGATCGCAACCGAATATCGTCCTTTTGTAAACGAGGATGTCTGGTATCGGTTCAAGTTCGATTCCGGCACCGTGCAGAACGATGCGATCCGGCTCAAGGGGAAGATGGTGAAGATCAAGAAATACGGTTGGCGAATACCCTTCTATTCCCAATACGAGAATGTGGTGAAGATAGAAGAGGTGAAGTAGAGCGCTCACTGCCGCTTCTGCGGCAGGTTCCTGGAATTTGGATTAAAGCGCGTTCGTTTTTCTCAAGATGCCGCGCATCCTGCGAGTGGAGAAGCCGGTTGAAATGACGGGCTGAACAATTCTTTTTTCATGGATTTGTTGACAGCACATCGTTATTTGACTACACTGTACACGGTGGATCGCCGGGTGATCAATCGACTGACCCCGGAGCGGGCATCCTTTCCATCACCGCGGAGGAATTGTCATGGA
>JBARBN010000085.1:0-20418 GCA_049793155.1 Nitrospirota bacterium | reverse complement strand
GATTTCCGGGTGATCCAGAGCATGTCCGCAAGCTGCTGTTCGTTGAACTGGCCCTGGTATCTCTGGATGAATGCCTTGGTGTATTCCTCAATGGACAGCTTTTTGTCGATGACCTCCGCCTCGAACGATGCCCCCGCCCTGAAGCCGATGGGCAGATGTTCGGGGGCGATGATGGTGCCGTCGGAAACGAGGATGGCGCGCTCGATGACGTTCTGCAGCTCCCGGACGTTCCCCGCCCACTCGTAGTTCATCATGAGCTCCAGGGATTCGGGTGCGAGCTCCTTGACGGGCCTCCCCATCTCGTGCGAGTATTTCTCCAGGTAGTGCTGTACGAGCGCTTTGATGTCTTCTTTCCGTTCCCGGAGCGGCGGGATCTGGAGTGAGATGACATTGATCCGGTAATAGAGGTCCTCTCGGAAGGCGTTCTGCTTTACCGCTGCCTTCAGGTCCTTGTTCGTCGCGGTGATGAACCGGATGTCCACCTTGCTGCCTTTGGTGCTGCCCACGGGCCGGATCACCTGGTCTTCGATGACCCGGAGCAGTTTGGCCTGGAGTGAGAGGCTCATGTCGCCGATCTCGTCGAGGAACACGGTGCCGCCCTCGGCTTCTTCGAGGATGCCTTTCTTGGTGGCGACCGCGCCGGTAAATGCCCCGCGCACGTGGCCGAAAAGCTCGGTCTCAAGCAGGTTCTCGGGGATCGCGGAGCAGTTGATGGGGACAAAGGGCATGTCGCGCCGGGAGCTGTTGTGGTGGATGACCCGCGCAAAGAGCTCTTTGCCGGTGCCGGTCTCTCCGAGCAGCAGGACGCTGCTCCTGGTGTCCGTGACCTTCCGGACCTCGTCGAGGATGGCACGAAGCGCGGGGCTCTCGCCGATGATGCTGCTGAAGTCGTGGTCCTTCCCGATCTCGCGCTTGAGCAGCACGTTCTCGGACTGGAGGCTCTTCTGCCGGAGGGCGTTCCGGACGACCTGCTTGATCTCCTCGTGGATGACCGGCTTCATGATGTAGTCGTAGGCGCCTGCGCGAAGCGCTTTGATGGACGTGTCGAGGGACGCATACGCGGTGACGACGATGATGATCTGGTCCGGGATCTGTTCCCGCACCCGGGTGAGCATCTCGATGCCGTCCATGCCCGGCAGGATGATGTCCGTCAGGATAATGTCGTACACATCGGCTTCAAGCAGGGCCAGGCCTTTCTCCGCGGACTCGGCCCCGTCAACCGTGTATCCTTCCTTGACAAAGATGCGTTTGATGGACTCCCGCAGCGTCTCTTCGTCCTCTACGATCAATATGTTCCTGGACATGAAACCTCAATTAGAATAAAATGCAAAAGTCAAAATGCGAATTCACCACGGAGACGCGGAGACACGGAGAAATACGTTATGAAGAGTTTCTCTGCGCGCTTCCCTGACTGCCCGCTTTTCTTTTGAAGGCTACTGCGTCTCAGCGGTTAAAAAAAGACCTGTTATATGGCCTTCATTTTTCAATCGGTATTTTAATAATGAACTGCGTCCCCTTGTCCTTTTCCGAATCGATCTCGATCGTGCCGCCGTGGTCCTTGATGATGCTGTAGCAGATGCTGAGTCCCAGGCCCGTGCCCTTTGTCGGCCCCTTGGTGCTGAAGAAGGGATCAAAGACCGTGTCCCTCACCTCCGCGTCGATACCATGTCCCGTGTCGGCAAAGCGCGCCTCAACCAGGCCGTCCGTCTGCTTGATTGAGATGCCGAGGTCCCCGCCCTCGGGCATGGCGTCACGCGCGTTCAGGATCAGGTTCAGGAATACCTGCTGGATCTGGTCGGGGTCGATCTTAAGCAGCGGGGTGTCCTCCACCTCAGTGTGGATCGCGATCTTCCGGAAGTTCTTGTCGTACCGAACGAGGTTCAGCGTGTTCTCGAGGATATCCTGAAGGCTCGTCTGCATTTTCTGGCGCGGGTAAAGCCGGGCAAAATCCCCGAGGTTTCTCACGATCCGAGCGATCCGGTGCACGTGCTGATTGATAGTACCGAGAGAATCTCTCTCAAAGGCCGACAGGTCTTCGGTCAACAACTCCTGCACCAGGGATGAGATGGACGCAAGCGGATTGCCGACCTCGTGGGCCACACCCGCAGCGAGCCTGCCCACACTTGCATGCTTGGTCGCGCGGAACAGTTCCTCTTCGATCTTCTTTTTCTCCGTGATGTCCTCAAGCACGAGAACGTATCCTTTCTGCGCTCCCGTAAGCCTGCTGAGGTAGCCCTTCAGGATGATCTGGGGATCGAAGCTCCGTCTGCACGTGATCTCTCCCTCGTGCACCTCAGGGTTAAAGAGCCGCGGCTCCAGACACTTCAGCAGGTCCTTTGCCTGTTTGTTCAATGCATCGGACTTCTCCACGCCGGTTATCATCTCCATGCCGCTGTTCCAGTAGGTCACTTGCAGCGACTCATCGAGGGTCGCTACTCCAAGCGGCAGACTTTCGATGATGTTCTCGCTGAACTCCTTGAGCATGGCAAGCTGCCGGTTAGCGTCGGCGAGTTCCTGGCGCGAGAGCCGGAGGCTCCGGGATATCTTCTGGATGGAGTCCGAGACGCGGAGCGCCTCATCATGCGTCAAGACCATCTGGTCCTGGAAAACGAGGGTGCTGATGGACGGCCCAAGTGCGCCTGACAGAATGCGCTCGGCCTCTTCTCTGAGTTTCTGAAGCCACTCGTTCGATATCGCCTTGCGGGCTATGCTGTTCTTTTTTAAGAAGCCGTCCACAGCCTCGCCCGCCTCGCGCTTTCCGATGTACTGTCCCAGGATATCCTCGATCTTTGCAATGTCAGCGGGCTGGTGGACCTGCGAGAACTGGAGCGGTGAATAGGAGTCCACGAAGATGATGGCCTGTCGGGTCTCGGCCTCTGATTGCCGGGTGAAGATCGATACTCCCACGAACGAGAGGAGGTTCAGCAGCAGGCCCCAGAACAGGGAGTGGCTCCAGCGGTCAAGACCTGCGAGGCCGAAAAGGGCCGTGGGGTTCAGAAGCCTCGAGTTGAAGATCGCCCCCATGACGCCGCCCGGTTCGATGATCCCTGCGCGCATGAGAGCGGGGATGAGGAGCGTGTATATCCAGACACTGAAACCCGCGATGATCCCGGTGATGGCGCCCTTCTTGTTGCCGCCCTTCCAGTAGAGGCCGAGCAAGATCGACGGGGCAAAGATCGTGACCGCCTCGAAGGACTTGAGCCCGATGTCCACGAGGCTGTAGTATTCTCCGATCTTAACAGCAAAGATATACCCGAGGAAAACGCATCCCAGGATGACGACCCGCTTGATGTTCAGCATCACTGACGAGAAGTTCTTGAAGGCCCGCAGATCCCAGAACATCGGCATCACAAAACTGTTCATGACCATCGTGGACAGCGCCACTGACTCCACAATGATCATGGCCGTGGCAGCCGAGAACCCGCCGATGAACACAAAGAGCGCAAGAAGCGGGTGGCCGTTGTTCAGGGGGATGCTCAGCACGAAATAGTCCGCCTTTGACGGGGCGTTCCCGAGCAGCAGCCCGCCGTAGGCGATGGGCAGCACGAAAATATTTATCAGGAACAAATAAAGGGGGAAAAGCCACATGGCCTTCTTGATGTGGTCCGCCGAGAAATTTTCAACAACGGTCACGTGGAACTGTCGCGGCAGGAACATGATCGCCATCATGGACAGAAAGGTGAGGGAGGTCCATTCGAGGAAACCGACCGGCGATCCCTGGCCAATCTTCATCAGTGAAGCATACTGCGTGCTTTTGATCGTTCTAAAAATATCTCCGAAGCCGTTAAAGATCCCGTACGTCACAAAAAATCCGACGCTCATGAAAGCGACCAGCTTGATCGCCGATTCGAAAGCCACGGCAAAGACCAGGCCGCCATGGCGCTCACTTGCATCGAGCCTTCGCGCTCCGAAGATAACGGCAAACACCCCAAGGAGCAGCGAGATGAACCAGCTGGAGAAGTCGTTGCCTTCGGGCCTGCCCGAAAGCAGGGAGAAGGTCGTCATGATGGCCTTGAGCTGGAGCCCGAGATAGGGCGTGATGCCGACGACCGCCACGACCGTGACCAGGACCGAGAGACCAACGGACTTGCCGTAGCGCGATGAAATGAAGTCGGAGATCGTGGTGATCCGGTTTTCCTTGGAAAGGTAGACGATCTTCCTCAGAACGATCCACCAGAGCGCGGCCATAAGCGTGGGGCCGATATAGGTCGTAAGAAAGCTCAAACCAGAGTTCGCCGCCCTGCCCACGCTGCCGTAAAAGGTCCAGGAGGTGCAGTACACGGCAAGGGAGAGCGAATAGATATAAGGGTTCGAAACGATGCTCTTCCCTTGCTGTTCCTTCCGTTCCGCAATATAAGCCGCGGAAAAGAGAAGCAGGAGGTAGCCAAGAATGATCGTGAGCAGGATCCAGGGCGAGAACACTTAACCTCCTCCGTCCTCTCGTTTTGAATAATTCGATGCCAGGAAAATGAGCCCGATAAAAACGAACCAGATGATGAAGAGATAGTACGTCAGATTGTCACGGAAGATATAGAGAAAGGGTCCGCCGAAAAGCAAGACCCCGAGAAGGAACAAAAAGACCCAAATATCGCGTTTCATGCATTCACGTTCCTTTCCCCGATCGGTAGCCGGTATACTATCACAAATTATCTACAAATTCCATACGGGAAACAGCCAGCGACGACTACCCTGGCTGTCATCGACCTTGATTTTGTTATGTATATCTGATAAGGTTGGGAAACTGATCGTCATCTCCTTTTGTCCAAGGCCGCAGAGAACATCAGAAACGCGAGAGGGAAACAAATCATGGCCGAATTAGAACTCCCAAAAACGGAAGAACTTGAAGAATTGGGCGCAAAGACCTTCACCAGGCGTATAGCGCTGACCACGGCGATCTTTGCCGTACTGCTCGCCATCGCCTCCCTCGGCGGCAATAACGCCACCAAGGAAATGATGCTTACCCAGCAGCAGTCGTCAGATCAATGGGCGTTCTACCAGGCAAAGGCCATGCGTGAAAATCTATACAAAATAAACGGCCTTCGCATGGAGGCGGACCTCCTTGACAGGGGCCCGGCCATGAAACCGAATATCAGGAAGCTGTATGCATCCATGCTGAAGGACAGCAAGGCAGAGGAGACCAGGTACCGGGAAGAAAAAAAGAAGCTGGAGGAGGAGGCCCGGCGCCTTGAATCAGAGCGCGACAGGAACCTCGCCAGGGACCCCTACTTCGATTATGCCGAGGTTCTCCTGCAGATATCCATCGTCATGGCATCGATCTCGATCCTCGCCGCCTCGCGTCAGATCTTCTATTTCGCGATCGGCAGCGCTTCTCTCGGCGCACTCTTCATGCTGAACGGCTTTTTCCTGATCGTTAAGCTCCCGTTTTTTCATTAAGCGGGAATGCGATAAGAAACATCACCCAACGCATCACCAACAAAGCAGTGCGCCGTTCCGCAACACCTCCATCAGGTCTTCGTCGGTAATAGTGCTATACTATACTTATAAAAAATTAGGCGGATTGTACACTTTCGTTCAAGTCTAATTCGCTATCGCTCATGCCTTAATGCCCTGTTAGACCTTTGCGGGACAAAATTAATAAACATGGAGGGGACGGATATGAAAGCACAGATGGCCATCAACGGGATTCTCATCAGTTTTTCATTTGTAGTATTATTGTCAGGATTCGACAGTGTAGCTTTGGGAAAGTCACCGGCGGATAATTTAGCCATAAAGGGGTACGACACCGTAGCATATTTCAAGATCGGCCAGGCACTCAAAGGCAATGAGTCATTTACCGTCCAGTGGCATGACATGACCTGGTATTTCTCAACCAAAGAGAACAGGGATCTGTTTGCTGCCGATCCGGGAAAATACGCCCCGCAATATGACGGTTATTGCGCCTGGGCCATGACGGAGTCACGGACGGCCATAACCGATCCTGAAGTATGGAAGATCGTCGACGGGAAACTTTACCTGAATTGCAGCAAGTCAGCGTATGAAAAATGGAGTAGGGATATCCCCGGTAATATCAAAAAGGCCGATATGATCTGGTCAAAAATTAACGGCGGGAAAAATTGATCGCATGCCTTCTCGGATGAAAGCGGCATGAATACGCGAAGCGAGGTATGGCCAAACGGAATGCCGGTGGTCAGCCAAAAAGCCCAACGATCAAGAACAGTCTCCGCTCGCGACATCGAGTTATTCACCGCGCTCAGCGGTGACCACAATCCTTTGCATTATGATGAAGAGGCTGCCCGAGCCACCCGCTTTGGGAGCATTGTGGTCCAAGGCGGCGTTACCAGCGCAATACTCAACGCGGTCGTGGCGGACGATCTCCCCGGCCCGGGCACCGTATTCTTGAACGTTAACTGGAACTTTAAGGCGCCGGTTCGGCCCGGCGACATCATCACCGGTGAAGTGAAGGTCACCAAGGTGCGTGAAGACAAACCGATAACGGAGTTGGAGACCCGCGTAGTTCTCGCCGACGGCACCATTGTCTTGGAAGGCACTGCTGTCTGTTACACATTCCCCATAAAAAAGAAATAGGTACGATGACCCACAACCGAACATGCGATGCAGCTGTGCGATTTGCCCGCCTGCTCATCGGTTCTTGCTTTACATTCTTGCCCTGTTGTGCTAAAAATTCCTCATGAAATCATTACCCTGGTTGGCGGGATGCGCTTTCGTTCTGCTGCTCCTCTCCCCTGCCTATCCTTCATCTGCTTCATTTTCCGGGTTGACGATAAACCGGATCGATTTCAAGGACGACGTCGGCCAACCCTGGCCCAATCCCGGACAGGTGTTACCGCTCATCCTGGTGAAGCCCGGGGACCGGTTCGCCGGCTCTACGATCCGCGACGGGATAGCGACGCTTTATCTGAAGAGGATCTTCAAGGATATACGGGTCGAGGCCTTCCCCGACAACGGCGGTGTGCGGCTTGAATATATCGTGACGCCGATATCAATCGTGGATGAGATCGACATCCACGGCAACAGTACGGTCCCCACGGGTACGATCCTGGATGCGCTTGCCGGTATAGAAGGGAAAGAACCGCGCGATCAGAAGCTTTCCTCGCTCAGGTCAGACCTCCTCGCCCTCTACCAGGTAGAGGGATTTTATCATGCGACCGTGGCCTTCCGCACTACGCCTCTCAAAGAACCGCATCGTGTTGCCCTCCATGTCTATATCCAGGAGTCACGGCCGACCCAGATCGCAGATATCACCTTTTCCGGAAATAGCGTGTTCAGGGATAAACAGCTCCTCCGGGTAATGAAAAGCAAAAAGGGTTCGCGCCTGCGGCGAGATATCCTTCAGGACTCGGATATGAAAGCGATCATCAATAACTATACCGACAAGGGGTACCCTGCTGCAAAGGCCGGACCTGTCGACATCGGTTTCAGGGAAAACGAGGCCATGGTGCATGTCCCGGTGAGCGAGGGCCCGCTCGTCACGGCCAGTTTTGCCGGCAACCGCGAGTTCGGAGCGAAAAAGCTGAAGCAAACCCTCCTGATCTGGACGGAACATGACATCTCGGACTCCGTTATCGACAGCAGCATGGACAAGATAAAGGGCCTGTACCGTGAAAAGGGATATGCCGATATGACCATGGAAGTAAAAAAATCCGAGCAGCCGGGCCGGCTCAACCTGGAGTTCACGGTCCATGAGGGTCCGCGGGTAATGGTGAAGGTTATCACGATACGCGGAAATACCGTTTTTACCGCCAAAGAGATCAAGAAACAAATGGCCCTGCAGGAGCCGGGCTGGTTCACCTCACATCCTTTTCAGGAAGACCTCCTGGACAGGGATGTTGAAAACCTCCGCAATCGATACCTTGATGCCGGCTATTTGTCCGCAACCGTGAACCAGAGCACGGTCAGAAGCAACGATAAAAGCGAGGCAGTAATAAACATCGAGATCATCGAAGGACCGCAGACAAGAACGGGCAATGTCTCCTTTGACGGCAACACCGCATTCACGACGGCGGAGCTCCAGAAAAACACAGATCTGAAACAGGGCTCGCCGTTCAACGAACGTCTCATCGACGAGGACAAATACCGGATACTGATGATGTACTCGAACAAGGCATACCTTTATGCGCGGGTGGACGTTGAAAAAAAACCTCATGACGGGACCGTGGACGTTCGCTTTCGGATCACCGAGGACCGGCCCGTCAAGATCGGCAAGATCATTCTGCGGGGGAACATACGGACGAGGGATGAGGTGATCATGCGCGAACTGCTCGTGAAACCGGGGGACCCCTACAACTACAGTGCCATTCTCAAGAGCCAGCAGCAGATCTACCGCTTCGGCTATTTCCGGGTTGCCAGGTTCGAGCCCGTCCATCCCGGAGAAAAGGAATACATCATAGATATGCTGTTGACGGTCGAAGAAAGGCCTGCAGGCGCCGTGGAGATCAGCGTGGGTTACGGCGACCTGGACCGGCTCCGGGGTTCCGTGGAGGTCTCCTATCGGGACCTCTGGGGCACGGCGCGATACACGAGCCTTCGGTACGAGCAAAGCGACATCCTCAAGCGCGCGATCTTTAATTTTCAGGAACCCTGGATCCTGGGCTATAAACTCGAGAACAAGTTCAGCCTCGTGTGGTCGGATTCAGAGAAACTGAACTCCGACACCCGAGAGATCTATTATAAAACTCGCAAAACCGTGGCCTCCTTCGGCGTTGAAAAGACCTATGAGCATTTGACGCCTTCGCTGACATACCAGTTCGAGAATGTCGTCAATTATGACGTGCTGCAGGCGGCTCAGCTCACCCCGGAAGACAGCGGCCGCGTTCTGGTGAGCAGTCTGAGCCCGGCCCTGATCCTGGACCTGCGCGATGATGTGTTCAATCCGAGAAGGGGGGCGCTCTACGGCATAGTCCTGAAAGAGGCGCTCCGGGAATTGTGGTCGCAGGCGGACTTCTCAAAGCTTACGGTCCAGGGCAGCTGGTTCCTTCCGCTTGACACTGCCGTCGTGGCCCTGTCCGCGCGGGCGGGCATGGCCTGGCCGTTCCGCGATACCGTCGAGGTCCCGATCCATGAGCGGTTCTACGTGGGCGGAAGTACGACGGTTCGGGGCTTTAAACAGGATGCCGTCGGGCCGAGCGTAGTGGGGCCGGACGGACAACCGATCCCGACGGGAGGCTCGAGCATGCTGGTGCTGAATCTCGAACTCCGACTGAACCCCGGGGAGGGATTCGGCGTCGTCTTCTTTACCGACGCAGGCAATGTGTGGCAAGGCCAGGAGATAGACGTAAAAGACCTCCGTTCCTCCTACGGCGCCGGGATCCGGTACGGAACTCCCGTAGGCCCCCTCAGGATCGATTACGGACAAAAGATACACCGGCTTCCCGGAGAAAGCCCGGGTGAGCTTCATTTCAATATCGGGAATACGTTCTGAGAAAGCGGGACAAGAGCAAGAAAACAAGAAAACCCCTCGGACGTGCATTGTGCTCACGGAACGCTGTACTTCGTGCCGTCCGCTGTGGTATCATTTCCTCGAACGACAGAGGGGCTTGAAGTTATCCATTGCCCGAGGGAAATAAGAATAATCCATGAAAAAACACAACAAGATCAGAGACCGTCGTGTCGCGCACCTTAAGAGAATAGCCAGTAAGCATAAAAAAAGCTCGGGCTTGGAGCATAATCCGTTCGAGCGTACGCGTGCATTGGCCGCCATCGACGCCGTCGCACTCATGTTGAGCGAGGCCGGCAATCTCACGGATATACTCGCCCGGTCGCTCGACAGGATCATCAACAGCCTGGCCGGCCTGAAGCCCCGGGGAGGCGTGTTCCTGTGCGATCCCGACGGTGAAATCATGCGTCTGGTGACCCACCAGGGCCTCCCCCCGGAATTTGCGAAGCAGGAGGAAACGATCAGGATGGGGGAATGCCTCTGCGGCACCGCTGCCCAGACCGGAGAGTTGCTGTTTACGCAGGACGGATGCTCGGATCCGCGTCATGTGCGCAACAGGGGCGCGGAGGACCACGGCCACATTATCATTCCCATGAAATCGAGAGGCATTGTCCTGGGCGTCATGTTCCTCTACACAAAAATGGATTTTGAGCTCAAGCAGACCGATATCCAGATGCTCGATGCGATCGGGGCCCAACTTGGCCTGGCAGTCGAGAATTTCCGTTTTTATACGGAGGTGAAGCAGTCAAGCGAGAAATACTGGGATCTCTTCGAGAACGCCCGGGACATCCTCTTCACCATGGACACCAACTGCAGATTTACCGCGGTGAACCGGGCAGCGGAGCTGTTCTCCGGGTATTCGAAGATGGAACTCGTCGGGAAGGATGTTAAGGATTTTCTTACTCCGGCCGGGGCCGCAATGGGGAGGGAACTGCTTGGCGGCGAAGAGATAAAATCGCGCCGGTTGATCGAATTCGAGATCATCAAGCGGGATTCGAGCCATGCCTTCCTCGAAGTGAGCCTCCGGAAGCTGTTCGTGAACAATGTTCTGACGGGTTTCCAGGTCTCGGCACGGGACATCACTGAACAGAGGAACCTGAGGGCAATGATCGTCAAGGCCGAACGCCTTGGCGCCATCGGACAGGTGGGGGTCGCCGTCCGGCATGAGATCAACAACCCGCTCACGACCGTCATCGGCAATGTGGAACTGCTCATCGAGCGCTACGAACACAAGGACAAGGAACTCACTGCGCGGCTGCAGGTGATCCTGAACAACGCGCTCAGGATAGCCGAGATTACCAAGCGGCTGCAGGAGATCAAAAAGGAAAATATCGTGGAATATCGAGCCGGCGTAAAAATGACTGATCTAAAGTAGGATATATCTGCTATCATGAAGACCTCATTCACCACAGCCAAAGTCCGATTCCCGACAAATCGCGTGTGGCTTGCGCGCTGCTCTGTCGCGGTAATGAACCTGGCCCTTTGCATCCTCCTGCTGTCCTCTGCGGTTCGGGCGGAGGTGGTGGACAGCATCGTAGCATCGGTCAACAATGACGTGATCACCGCGAGCGACCTTGCCCATGCAGTCGCGCTGAATATGCGGCTCGGCGGCACCGGTGAAGACCAGAAGACGCTTGAATCGGATACCCTCGAAGGTCTCATCACCAGACGGCTGCTCGTTCAGGAGGCGCGACGCCTCCGTTTCGTTGAGGTTTCCGATGAGGAGGTAAATACCGAGAGCGACAAGCTCAGGAAACAATTCGGTTCCGACAAGGCCTTTGAGGACTTTCTTGCAGAACAGGACATGACCGAGCAGGAGCTTCGCGGGATGGTTCGCGAACGGCTCCTGGTCGAGCGTTTCGCGGAAAAGAAGGTCGGGATCTTCGTACGGGTGAGCAGGGATGAAGCCCAGAGTTATTTTGAAGCGCATGCCGCCGAGTACAAGAACAAAAGTTTTCAGGATCTTCAGAAAACCATTGTTGCGCTGCTGACCGATCAAAAAATCAAGAAGCAGATGAACCAGTACATAGCCGAGCTCCGCAGCAGGGCGGACATCAGGATCAACCCGCATTGACAGCGCGATGGGGTTCGAAGTTGCCGGCATTCGTATGATATTTTGCAGCATGACGAGTTGACAGTATGACAACGATTATGCTATGGTAATCACATTGAGAGAGGAGGCTGCAATGGAATATATCCGATCGCTGATCTTTGTTCTTACAGTACTGGCGGGCATGATCGCCGCACCCGCATATCCGGCGGACGAACTCTTCGACTCCGCAACAGCATCAAAGCATATGGACCAGGGCATTGCTTTTTTGAAAGCAAAAGATTTTGATGCGGCCGTAAACGAATTTAATGCAGCAGCCGAGATCGCTCCCGAAGCGGAAGCCTACTATTACCTCGGGTACGCATATTATATGAAAAGCAGAAAGGCCGACGGTGACAGCCGAAGAATGTCCCGGGAAAATTTCGAACAAGCCTACGAAATAGACCCGAACTTCTCTCCGACCCGATACAAACCGGCCGAACCGGCACCGCAGCAGGCCGAACCGTCTGCAACTGCAGAGCCTGTCACCCCTCGGCCGGATGTGCAGCAACCACCGACGCCTGAGCAGCCGAAGCCATAAGCCGATAAGGTTCTCCATCGACAATACAAGCCGCCGCCTGCAGCCGGTGGCTTTTTTCAATTATGCTTCGCTTCGCCGGCAACAGGTTTTCCCGACTGCCGCGTTCGCCCCGCTATCCCATCGTTGATAAAAATCATCCGCGCGTCATCAGCTCAAGCTCTTCCAGAAACCGCAGGGCATGCTCGCGGTTCGTTCCGCAGGATTCCGATGACTGGTAAGAACTGCAAACTGCGGGCCGGCCGGGTTGTCCGTAGATCCCGCAGCGGTTTTCCGGGGTAAGCTGGACGCACCGGACGCCCGCGGGCTTTCCATCCGGCATGCCGGGAATCCGCGACGAAACAGAAGGCGCAATGCAGCAGGCTCCGCACCCGATACGGCAGAGAAATTGTTCACTATCGTGAATGCTGTTCATCTTAAAAAGAGATTAGACACGGAAGAATCGGAAGTTAACCTATGATAAAAGGGATGAACAAATTGAATTCTGAAAAACCATGATTATGTCTTGATTGATCCGATTTTATCATAGCCTTTATCAGATTTTCCCGTGTCAGAGGTTTAATTCTTTGGTTATGGCTTTGGCCGCGCTATGATCAGATGCCCGGGAGCTTTCGTTTCTTGAACGTGGCGAGGCTCTTGACCTGCGCGAGCAACCTTTCAAATTCCTTAAAGTGAAGCGACTGGGCTCCGTCTGAAAGCGCATGCTCCGGATCAGGATGGATCTCAACCATGGCTCCATGCGCACCCACCACAACAGAGGCCAGCGCAGTGGGAAGCACCAGGTCTCTCTTGCCTGTTGCATGGCTCGGGTCGAAGATGACCGGAAGGTGGGTCATTTTTTTCACCAGGGGAATGATAGCAAGGTCCGACGTATTTCTTGTCGCGGTCTCAAATGTACGTATGCCCCGCTCGCACAGGACCACATTGGGGTTGCCGTGAAGAAGCATGTATTCGGCCGAACCAAACCACTCCTCGACCGTTGCCGAGAGACCGCGCTTCAGAATGACCGGTTTCCTGGTCTTGCCGACCTCGGTCAGAAGGTCAAAGTTCTGCATGTTCCGCGCCCCGATCTGAAGGATATCGACTTTTTTAGCGACACGCTCCACGTGCTCGGGACTCACGATCTCGGTAACGACGAGCATGCCCGTCTCGTTCCTCACTTCATCGAGCAGTTCCAGCCCCCCCTCACGAAGCCCCTGAAAGCTGTGCGGACTCGTCCTCGGCTTGTACGCCCCGCCGCGCAGCACCGCAACTCCCAACTTCCTGAGGAACTTCGCCGTCTTCATGAGCTGCTCTCTGCTCTCGACCGCGCAGGGACCCGCGATCATGAGGAAGGGAGATTTTCCGCCGACCGTGACCGCTCGGCCGAGGGACACCACCGAATCCTTTGGATGAAAGTCGCGGCTCACGAGTTTGTACGGCTTGGTTACATGAATGATCTCTTGGATCGCCTTGTTGCCCCGCAGAGGTGAGTCATCCACCCATCCCTGGTTCCCGATCACACCGATGGCCGTACGCTCGGCCCCGGGAATGGCTACCGGTTTGAGCCCCATCATCGTGATTGACTTCTTTATCTGTTCGACATCCCTGGCACTCGCCGAATGATGGAGTACGATAAGCATGTCAAGATTCCCCTTTTTTCGATGATCGTTCCCGCATCCTGCGCACGGTTATGCTTTCGCCGCCGATCCCCCAGTTGTCGGTATCGACTTCTTCAATGACCACGACCGTGGTCAGCGGATCCTTGCCAAGCACATCCTTCAGCATTTTGGTAACGCCCTGGATGAGGCTCGCCTTCTGGTCCGACGTGGCGCCTTCTCTGGTTATCTTGATGTTGACGTACGGCATTGACACCTCCCGCGATTTTTCACGCGATCCTTAAATCGGCAGCTTGATTTTATACCGGATGGCGAACATCCGCAAGGTGAATGTTACGACAATGCAGGCTGTGACCGCCATGATCTCGTTTCCCGCGCCATGCGCAACCGCAAGGTAACACCAGGCACCGAGGAACGAGCAGGTGGCGTACAGCTCCGTTCGCTGAAACACATAGGGGACCTCGTTGCAAATGATATCACGCATCACGCCGCCGAAGACCGCGGTGGTCACACCGAGCAGGGCTGATACGAATGCGGAGCAGCCGAGTTGATCGGCAACTGACGCGCCCGAGGCGCTGAAAAATCCGAGGCCCAGCGCGTCAAGAACGAGTACGACCATGATCATCTTGCTGTTCTTGAACTGCCCGGCGATCACTCCCGATGCCAGGAGTGACATGACCAGCAGCAGAACCGCATATTCATAATGCTCGATCCAGAAAAGCGGGTGACGATTCAGGATAAGGTCTCGCAGCGACCCGCCGCCGAAGGCAGTGATCATGGCCACAGAATAGACGCCGACAATATCCATCCCTTTTTTCCGGGCTGCAGAGATGCCCGTAAGGGCGAATGCGATGATGCCGAGGATCTCGACTGTTTTGATAAGCGTATTCATTGCGCGAGTATTGCAAAAAGCCCGGATCGCGTCAAGCTCTATTTCTCGAAAATCGGACAGGCGTTGTGGTGAGTAGGAGGGAGGGGAATAACAACTGGGCCCCCCTGATCAGGATGAGGGGCAACGTCGGACAGCAGCTTGCCTATTCGTCTTCTTCGCGTTCGTCCTCGTTGAAATGCCCCTTGATCCCCAGTTCCTTGATCTTCTTTCTGAGGGTGTTCCGGTTGATGCCCAGGAGGCTCGCGGCCCGCACCTGGTTCCCTTCGGTCTTCTTGAGTACAAGTGTGATGAGCGGCTTTTCCACGCGCTGGAGCACCATGGAGTAGATGTCTCCCCGGTCGAGCCCGCCCATGCGTTCCACGAGATCGGCGAGCTTCTCTTCGAGAAAATTCTCAAAGGAGAGGTGGGCGCCCTGTCCCGGCTTAAAGATCTGAGGCGGAAGCGCGTCGGGGAAGATCTTGTCGCCCTGGGACAAGGTGATGGCTCGCTGTATCGCATTCTCAAGCTCGCGCACGTTGCCTGGCCAGTCGTAAGCACGCAGAATCTTGATCGTCTCCGGTGTCAAGATCTTTTTTGTTACCCCGCTCGTCTGATATTTCTCCATGAAATATTCGGCAAGCTGAAGGATGTCATCTTTGCGTTTTCTGAGCGGCGGGATGTTGATCTGGATCACGTTGAGGCGATAGAACAGGTCTTCCCGGAACCGCTTGTCGTGCACCGCTCTCTCGAGGTTGTGGTGGGTGGCAGCGAGAACGCGCACATCGGTCTTGATCGACTCCGTGCCGCCAACGCGCTCGAGCTCCTTTTCCTGGAGAACGCGCAGAAGCTTTCCCTGCAGCGGCAGGTCCATGTCGCCGATCTCGTCGAGGAACAGCGTCCCGCCTGCCGCGGCCTCGAACTTGCCGATCTTGCGGCCGATCGCGCCCGTAAACGCGCCCTTCTCGTGTCCGAACAATTCGCTCTCAAGCAGTTCGGACGGAATAGCAGCTGAATTCACCGGCACAAAGGGCCGGCCCGCGCGCTTGCTGTGATAATGGATGGCCCGCGCCACCAGCTCCTTGCCCGTGCCGCTTTCCCCGTGGATCAGGACCGTGGCATCGCTTTCCGCAACACGGCCGATCGTCTTGTAGATCTCCTGCATGGAGGCCGTGTTGCCGACGAGCCCGCCTTCGTACTTTTCCCGCACCTCGGCGCGGAGCGCGGTCACTTCCTGCGAAAGCCGCCTGACCTCGATGGCCTTCTTCACAAGGATATGAACCTCGTCGAGGTCAAAGGGCTTAGTGATATAATCAAAGGCGCCCCGCCGCATGGCCTCGATCGCGTTCTGCATCGTGGCCTGGGCGGTCATGATGATGACCGAGATCCCGGGCCCATCGGCGTGGATCTTGTCAAGCGCCTCTAATCCGCTCATCCCGGGCATGCGAATGTCCATAAGCACGATCGCGATATCGCCTTCCTTCAAACGCTCCAGCCCCTCGGCCGAATCCTTTGCCAGGATCGTCTCTATGCCCTCTTTTTCGAGGGCCTTCTTGAGCACCCAGCGGACACTCTCGTCGTCGTCGACTATAAGTACCTTTTCGTTTGTCATAATCTTTTAACCGGAACAACAACATTGCCTTTATTTGCATCAGGTCCGTGCATCACACTCCGAACTCCGAACTTAAAAACCCCGAACTCGATTCATCCCGCCAGCGGCAGATACACGCTGAACGTCGTACCCTCGTTTTCCTGGCTCTCGACGCGGATCGTGCCCAGATGTTCCTGCACGATCTGATACGAAAGCGCCAGGCCAAGCCCCACGCCCCGGTCCTTGGTCGTGAAAAAAGGGGTGAAGATATTCTGCAAGTGCTGCGGCTTGATGCCGGCACCGGTATCGCTAACCTTCACGACCATGAGCTGGTATTTCCTTCCGTCGGACTGCATGGTCGTGAAAAGGTCCGACATCCTCGTCATAACGGTAAGTTTCCCGCCCTTCGGCATCGCCTCCACGGCATTCTTGATGAGATTCAAAAACACCTGGACCAGCTGGTCCTGGTTCCCCGTGATGTCCGGCAAACTCGGATCGTACATCCGGGAGAGGACAACCCCGTTCTGTCTTACGTTCTCCTCGTTCAGGAGCAATACCCGGTCGAGAATACTGTGAATATTATGGCCCTTCATTTCGCGCGGCTTGAGCCTCGTGAAATCAAGGATCCCTTCAAGTACGTTGTTCAGCCGGTCCGCTTCCTTCAGGATCACCTCAAGATATTCGTCCAGGCTCTTGCCGGAACCGGAACGAAGCTCCGACCTCATGAGCTGCGCCGCGCCCCGAATGCCGACGAGCGGATTCTTGACCTCGTGGGCGATGCCCGCCGCAATCATCCCGAGAGTGGCCAGCCGGTCAGACCTCCTCATCCGCTCCTTGAGGTCCCGCACACCGGCCTGGTCCCGCACCGTCAGGATAACGCCCAGCGGAATGCCTTCGCTGTCCATGAGCACGCTCGTAACCAGACCCACTGGCCGCAGTGACCCGTGCCTTACCATTATCTCCGCCTCGTAATCCGAATACGACCTTCCGGATGCGAGCGTTTTTTCGATCAGGCTCACCGCCGCGGGGTTGTCGGAAAACGCGGCCTTCATCTGCTTCCCGAGGACCTCTGCCCCGGCGATGCCGGTCAACTCCTCGGCAGCCCGGTTCCAGATGATGACCCGGTTGGAGGCGTCAGTAACGATCACGCCGTCAACGATGCCGGTCAGGATATCGGCGGTCAGTTCTTGTATTTGGGGCGAGAGCGACTCCATGCTTATTGATAGCACAATATATTTGAGTATTCAAGCGAATTCATGGTAAAGTGGTCCATGGAGAGCGCTTTCACACGCTCTGTCCCATAAGCTTTTGCCCTTATGCAAACTTCTCTCAATCCGCGTCTTTTCCTCGTCGCAATCATCTGGGGCGTGAACTTCGCCTTCGTAAAGTACGCCCTTGCCGACTTTTCCCCCTTGAGTTTCACGACACTGCGGTTCTTCCTTGCCGCACTCTTTCTCTTCTCCGTCATGCTTGTAAACCGTGAACCGCTTGCCATGGATCGCCGCGACATCAGTGCGGTTTTCAAGCTCGGCTTCATCGGGATCACGCTTTACAATATTCTCTTTATGGAGGGTCTCAACTATACCACGGCCTCGAACTCGGCCCTTTTCATTTCCTCCTCGCCACTCTTCGCCGCGCTCATTCTTTCACTGAAAAAAAGGGAGCGCATCAATGCCCGGATCATCACGGGTCTCCTCTTGTCAACAAGCGGAGTCGTTTTTATCATCCAGAGCGGGCCCGGCGGCCTCAGGTTCTCCCGCCGCGACCTCGCCGGTGACCTGCTCACCATCAGCGCGGCCGCGTTCTGGGCTCTTTACACCATAAAGGCCGGGCCGCTTCTCGAAAAATATTCCGCACTCAAGGTCACGGCGTACAGCATGGCGGCAGGATCCGTGCTGCTCCTGCCGATCAGCGGCTATGAACTCCTGCACCAGTCCTGGAGTTCCGTTTCGGTCCGGTCCTGGGCCGCCTTCGCGTTCTCCACCTTCGTCTCCGGCGGGATCGCCTTTACCCTCTGGTATCAAGGCGTGCAGACGATCGGCGTTACTCGCACGGTCGTATATCATTACATCGTACCCTTTGTGGCGGTGCTTTTCGCGGCCGTGTTCCTGGGAGAGCGTATCTCCTTCCTCCAGATCATCGGCGGCATAACCATCCTCGCCGGCGTATATATCGTACAAACGAATAAACCAGAAGGCGTTAAGATCGGAAGGCAAGAAAATCAGTAAATACTATTTCGTCCCTGCGTTACCTCTCGCCTTCTCACCCTCTCAACCTTCCACTTTCCGGTCTAATGTGTATACCCTGCCTCCCCGTGCTGGCTGATATCGAGACCTTCAGTCTCCTGCTCCGCGTCAATCCTCAGCCCCATCACCTTTTCGATGATCATGAACAGGACTGTACTGACCACAAATGAATACACAGCTACAAGCGCGACCGATCCCGCCTGCACAGCCAGTTGTTTCGGATTACCGAAGAGAAGCCCGTTTGCGCCCGCTGCGTTGATGGCGACTGATGCAAAGACCCCGGCCATGATCGTCCCGAGTGCCCCTCCAACACCGTGCACACCGAAGGCATCAAGGGAATCATCGTATTTGAACACGGTCTTGGCGTTCAGCGCGGTATAACAGAGAACCCCCGCGGCCATCCCGATGAAAAGTGCTGATATGGGCCCCACGAAACCGGCGGCCGGCGTGATCGTGGCAAGTCCGGCTATGGCGCCGGTCGCGGCGCCGAACATGGTCGGCTTTCCGCGGTGGAACCACTCGATAAACGTCCAGGTAAGCGTTGCTGAAACAGCGGCAGTATGGGTGGTAACAAAGGCCATGGTCGCGAGCGACCCCGCTGACAGGGCGCTGCCGGCATTGAACCCGAACCACCCGAACCAGAGAAGTCCGGCGCCGAGCACGGTCATGGGAAGGTCATGAGGAGGCATATGCTCCTGCAGAAAACCCTTTCTCTTTCCTATATAGAGCGCGGCGGCAAGAGCGGAAAAACCGGATGTCGCATGCACAACGATGCCGCCGGCAAAGTCGAGCACCCCGAGGTTTTTCAACCATCCGCCTGCGCCCCAGACCCAGTGAGCCACGGGATCGTACACGATCGTGGTCCAGACCACCGTAAAGATCAAAAATGAGGAGAACTTTATCCGTTCCGCAAAAGCCCCGCTGATGAGTGCCGGAGTGATGACCGCGAACATCATCTGATAAATCATGAACGCGAGATGAGGCACGGTCGGCGCGTAATCGGGATTCGGCGTCAGGCCGACATTGCCGAGCCCCGCCCAGCTCAAGTCGCCGATAATACCCTTCACATCAGGACCGAAGGAAAGCGAGTACCCAAGCAGTATCCATTGGACGCTGACGAGCGCGATCGCAATGAAACTATGCATGATCGTTCCGAGAACATTTTTACTCCTCACCATGCCGCCGTAAAACAGGGCGAGCCCGGGCGTCATCAGCATGACCAATGCCGTGGACATCAGGACCCACGCCGTGTCACCGCTATCGATCTTTGCCGCAGATGCAGCCGCGGCAGGTGAAACAGAAAGTGTATCCTGGGCCATGACTGCAAGCGGTATGAATACCGCCAGTGAGATCAGCATGACCACAACAACTTTGAACAAGCGTCTTTCATCCATTGAACACTATCCTCCCTTTATTTTTTTCAACGAACATTTCGATTTTCAAAGAACGGGCGGACTAACCGGTCCGAGGTAGGCAGCGAAACCTGGGAGATCAAACTCCAATAGTGAATGACGCCTGCTCACCATGTGCGCACTACCTGCCAGTATATTTAGCAAAGCCCGTGCCACTCTATGAACGATATCTAAAACAGTTAACAGACTGATTTAATTTGACTATTATATTACTTTGCCATATGGAGCGATCACCCGCATATTTTTTAAGATTATATTTTAGGCATATGATTAATTATTGGGCAGAGAACACCAAGAATTGTGCTTACAGTAACCGAAGATATGGCATCGCTTCAGCGTATAAATGATGATATCTAAGCCCACCCTTCTTGAATTAAATATTGACAAATATAGATTATTATATTATAGTCATTACAGTTTAATCATTCACCACATGAAAAAATACAGAGATATAGGTTTTAAACTTACTCCTCAGCGGATCGCTATCCTCGACTATATCATCGGGAATAAAGATCATCCCTCCGCTGATGATATTTATAGGGAAGTGTCAAAAAAATTCACAACAATGTCTCTTGCCACTGTGTACACAACGCTTGCCGCGCTCAAAGAAAGAGGAGTTGTGCTTGAGCTGACAATGGATCCGGACAAAAAACGCTATGAC
>JBARBN010000084.1:0-1646 GCA_049793155.1 Nitrospirota bacterium | reverse complement strand
CGGCATTTACATCGAGGTAGATAAAATCCCGCGGGACACCATTTTCGAACAGCATCCTGCAATACGCAAATCCTTCGAGCATGTTCTCGAACAGCAGACGAAAGCGTTTTTCGCTCTCCCGCAGCGCGGTTTCCGCTTCACCATGCGCCGTCCTGAGCCGAATCTGCTCAATGCCATAAGATAGATCTGCCGCCAGGTCGGAAAGCAATCTCACTTCATTCCCGGAGAACGGGTCCTGTTCCCGGGAGTATATATTCAAAGAGCCAAAGGCCTTCCCGTCCGTCAGCAGGGGAATGCTGATCAAGGAGGCATATCCGCGTTTAATCGCTTCATCGCGCCATGGAGCGAACCCGGGGGCAGTGATTATATCGCGGGATAGCACCGGCTTGCCGGTCCGAATCGCCGTCCCCACCGGTCCCCTGCCCCTTTCCACATCAGCCCACGTTACCTTCAAGAATTCGAGATAACCCTCATCAAAACCGGCATGGGCGACCGGCCTTACCGTTTTTCCCTCATCTTTTTGAGCATAGCCGACCCAGACCAGGGCATAACCGCAGTCCTCAACGATGACCCGGCAAGCCTCGTTCAGATATCCGAGTTCATCACTGGCGCGCATCATGGCATCGCTGCTTCTGCTCTTCGCCTGCAACACCCTGTTCAGCTTCCTGAGTTCCTGCTCGGCCCTCTTATGCCCGGTGATATCGTGGACGACCATACTGGTTCGTAGGTTTCCCTCTTTATCCTCGAATACAAGGGATGATGCTTCGCCAGGAAATCTTGACCCGTCCTTTCGAATAAAGGTCAGTTCGCCGCTCGCTTGACCCGTCCGTGTCCGCTCCTCAACCAGTGCCCTCCACCGGGGGTCGCTCGGATCAATCAGCCCATCCCTTCCAATCGCGCATATCTCAGCTTCCGTTCGACCGAACATACGGCATGCCGCTGGATTAGCCGACAATATTTTCCCGTCTGGCACAGTAAGCATGACCGCATCGATACTGTTATTGAACAGAGACCGGTAACGGTCCTCGCTTTCCCTGAGTTTCTCATCGGCCAGCTTGTAGGATGCCCTGTCCTTTGCTTCCTTCAGCGCCCGCCGCACCGCGGGCGCAAGACGGGACAGTTTGGATTTGATCACATAATCCGTTGCACCGTTTTTCAAGGCTTCGATGGCGAGGTTCTCGTCGATGGTCCCGGACACAAAGATGATGGGGGTGTCCGGACATTTTTTCAGGGAGACGGCAAGCGCTGACATGCCGTCAAACAAAGGCAGGGTATAATCGGCCAGGACCAGATCGACGCCGCCCCGGTCAAGGGCCGTGATGAAGTCCGCTCTGTTGTCAACACGATGGATCTCGCAGTCAACACCCTCCTCGTTCAGCATTTCCCGAATAAGCTCTGCGTCATTCGGGCTGTCTTCGAGATTAAGGATTTGTAGTTTCTCGTTCATGCCTGTCTCCCTACTTGATGATCTCCGGCGGCGCTTCGTTAAAAACCGCCCAGAATACGCCGAACGTTTTCATTGCATCGATGAATTCGTGGAAATCCACAGGCTTGACCACGTAAGCGTTCGCGCCGTTGCGGTAACCCTGCACCAGGTCCCGCTCTTCCCGCGAGGACGTCAGGATCACCACGGGAATGAACTTCAG
>JBARBN010000083.1:0-1618 GCA_049793155.1 Nitrospirota bacterium | reverse complement strand
CTACCAGGTTCTTGAAACCGCCGATGGTGAGGCGGCAGTGCAGGAGTTCTTCCATAACAGGGAACTGATCGATCTCCTCGTATTCGATATCATCATGCAGAAGATGAACGGGAAAGAAGCGTATCTGGAGATTAAAAAGATCCGCCCGGATATCAAGGTCCTGTTCATGAGCGGATATACGACTGAATCCGTGAGCAGAAAAGGACTCCTCGAAGCAGGTCTCGATTTCGTCCCGAAACCTATCAGCCCTTCGGATCTTTTGAAAAAGGTCAGGGAAATACTGGACAGGCGTTAGTCCCGAGTTGAGCGTTGCGTGTTGGGTATCAGGAATGAGGAAGACTCATTTTGATTACCACGAACTCCGAACTCATCGCTCCGAACTCTTCTTCATTCCTCTCTCCGAACTCTTCCTGCTTCTCAGGAAGGCGCCGAACCTCATGTCCAGCGTCATGATATGATCAACGATCCAGTCCACCACCACCTGGTTCGTGGTTGCGGAAAGATCATAGGAGCTGCCCGTTTCACGGGGCAACGACGCCTGCTGCTTGAGCTTGGCAAGAGCAGCAAGATATTTTTTATGGCTCTTCTGCTGCTCCTCCAACCCCCCATAGTTCGAGTCGCGCATATGTTTTTCCTCATCGGAAAAGTGTACCCGCGCGTAATCATCAAGGAACTTGATCGTCCCGTCGATCTCGGATTTGCAGCGCCGCTGTTTGATGGCGATAACCAGGTTGTTGATCCGTTTGAAAAGCTCTTTGTGCTGGCTGTCTATTGAGCTGATGCCGGTCGCCAGCTTTTCTGTCCATTCCATAAATGGCCTCCCGGTGCATACCATGGATCACGGATAGTAACAAGGGAAAGGAAAGAAGTCAAGAGAGGAACGAATATATGATCCAGGTCATTTGACAGGAAGTTCAAAAGGAAGTAAGGTGCCGTCATGAAGACCGCGGTCGAGATCTACAGGCTCTTACCGAAAACCAATTGCGGCCAGTGCGGGCTCCCAAGCTGTTTCGGTTTTGCCGCGAAGCTGGCGACCGGACAGGCATCTCCGGATGAGTGCCCTCCCATGACCCCGGCGGGGCGAGCATCTCTCAGGGAGGCGGACATTGGACAAAGCGACTCGCCGGGCACCGTGTATGAGCAGGCACTGGCAACGCTGCAACCGAGGGTCCGTGCTTTGGATTTCAAGAAAGTCGCGTCTCTGTTCGGCGCCATCCTCATCGCCCCCGGTGATCTTGAGATCAAATTCCTGAACGAGAGGTATTTCGTCACTAAAGAAAAGATCGTTGACGCAGCCGGCAAGGAACCGAGGCCCTGGATATCCATCCTTATTGCCAACCATCTTTGCATGCCCGATCCGCCTACCCTTTCCGGAGAGTGGATAACCTTTGGTTCGGTGCCTGCATCCCACGCAAAGGACAAGGCCTGGGCCGGCCATGTCGAGGATGTTATCGCCGGGCATTTTTCAGGAAAGGTCGATGAGCTGAAAGTGGCATGCAGGCAGTTCGGCGGCAATGAAGCGACCATACAAGGCAATCACGATGCTGCATTTGAATTCCGATTTTTCCCTCACTACCCCGCGCTGCTGCTGTTCTATGATGCCGTCCCCGATGAGAAT
>JBARBN010000082.1:0-37977 GCA_049793155.1 Nitrospirota bacterium | reverse complement strand
CAAAGTTGTTCCTCCGGACCCCACCACCACCTGCTGCTTTAGCTTGCAACCGCATCGGCATGTCAGCGGCTTCGATCCGCGTTCAGCTTATCATCGTTCATAATTTTTAGCAAGATGGAACTTCTCTATTTCTGCCGCTTCATCAAAAGGGAAACGGGAAAGAACAACGGCAAGTACATTTCGCGCAAAGCCGCCAAGCCGCAAAGGTAAAAAATGACGGTTCATAATGCCAGAGGCCTACAAGCGGTTGACAACACGTTCGATCCCATCCTTGATAAGGTTTACATTAAAATTAACCAGCAAGCCGAGCTTCATCCCGGTCAATTTTAAATATGTCATGACCTGTTTTTTATATGAACAGGTTGAATTTTCTCAACGGATTTCAATTCAACGATTACCAGATTGTCCACGATCACAAATCGGCGCGAAATCCAAGATCAAGTTTCACCTCTTCATAGAGTGCACGGGGATCCCGACTTCTTTTTTGCAGTTCAACTCCGCTTTCCTTAATTCGTATATCAGAATTTCAAGATAGACTGATTCCAATAGTCCAGGCCCGAGCTTTGTGTGAATTCTGTAACAACAATCAACAACAATCTTTGATATCTGATTTTCGTCCCATATTGGCGTGCCGTTCTTTGCGTCTTTGCGACTTTGCGCGAAAAAAGATTTTGCCTTTCACCGGAGATGACGTATGCTTTGTAACCGTGCGTCATTTATACTTCCTCACCACCGCGGTCACGACGCCTGAGATCTTAAGCTCATTCTTCGGCTTGATGGGCTGGTATTTGGGATTGGCGGGAACGAGGGTCACGTTGTCACCACGTTTCCGTAAGTATTTCATTGTCCATTCACCGTCCACCTGGGCGATAACAATATCGCCGCTCTTTGGCGTCCGGCCCTTATCCACGATGACCATATCACCCGCAAGAATCCCCGCGCCGGACATGGAATCGCCGGATACCTTGAGCAAAAAGGTTGCCTCCCGGTTCTGGATCAGGAAATCATCAAGGGAAAGGGTATCAACCAGCTCTTCTTCCGCGGGAGAGGGGAACCCTGCCTCGACCGTTCCCAGTACCTTGACGGGGCAGGCGATCGAACCGGGAATAAGCCTGCCCTTCCTGTCCCGCGCCACGACCTTGAGCTTTTCCAGCCTGCCTACAAGCTTGAATACCGCGTTCTTTGACCGCAGACCGGTTATCTCGCCGAGCTCTGAAAAACTGGGCATCCTGCCGTTTTTCTGCTGGAAACGGGCAATGTCCCGGATGCGGGAGCGGTGCTTTTCATCCTTGGTGATCGGTGATGGCATGAATAGAGTATAAGTGAACGAACGTTCACCTGTCAAGGGTTTTCTGGACCTCGAAGCGTGGTTGCAGCAACGTGCTATACTTACAACAGGTTAGGTGACCGGTCATGTGCGGACGATTTGAGATACATAGCCCCATTGAGATCATCGCGGAGATATTCGGGATCGCCGACTGGGAGCTTGAATATCCACCCCACTATAACATCGCGCCCAGCCAGGACATTCTGATCGTCGTCAACGATGGTAAACGGAGGCTCATCAAGTCCCGATGGGGTTTTGTGCCGTCCTGGTCCCAGGACCTTGATGCCAGCTACAAGATGATCAATGCCCGCGCGGAGACCGTGGCAAGCAGCAAGGCGTTCAAATCGGCCTTCGAGAAACAGCGGTGTCTTGTGGTGGCTGATGGATTCTACGAATGGCGAAGGGAAGGAACGACAAAGAAGCCTTTCTATGTCAGGCTCAAGTCGCATAAGCCATTTGGTTTTGCCGGGCTGTATAACGCCTGGAGGTCCCCGGACGGTGAACTGCTCACGATGAGTACGATCATAACGACCGGCGCGAACCAATTGGTCATGCCCATTCACGAGCGGATGCCGGTCATTGCCCCGGTAGACAAATATGACCTATGGCTGGATCCCAGGGTTCAGGATAGTTCAGTTCTTCCCGCGCTATTGAATCCTTACCCATCAGAGGAGATGGAATTATTCCCTGTTACTCCAAAGGTGAACTCTTTTAAATTTGATTCGCCGGAAAGCATAGAACCGTTGGATGACTAGAAACAGATTCTTTTTCAGATTCCAGCGATGCATTATCGGGAGCTGAAGAAAGGAGCGCTATGATACAGAATAAGATCGTGGTGCGATATCAGGACGGCCGCATGTCAAAGGGTTATACGAGCAATTTCATGCCCAATAAAGACATTTTTCATCTCCTGCCGCTGGATGCCCCTGCCGGTTCCAAGCCGCTTGATGTTTATGTCAACGTATTGAAGGCTGTATTTTTTGTGAAGGACTTTAACGGGGATAGTCAATATCAGGAGAAAAAAACATTCGGCGCCGCCAAACCGGTTGTGGGGAAAAAGATCCGGGTAGTATTCAAGGATGGGGAGGAATTGGTCGGAACGACGCAGGGTTATCAACCCGGCCGGCCGGGCTTCTTCGTCTTTCCCGCCGATCCAGGATCCAATATGGACCGAGTATTTGTTTTCTCCGCGGCTACCCGTGAGGTCTCGTTTGTCTGACCGATGCATGCAGAGGGTCGCTTTTTGCGATGGAATAAAAATGTCGGAAGCTGTACTACTCAAAGCAGCTTCCGACATTAAGGGAGGCAAATGTTTCGGGCCCGCGAGTATGGCAGGGGGCGTATTGCCCATTTAGGCCAAACCATTTTCACGGTACAAGGCACTTTGTATATACTCATTTCCCGAGGGCAATACGTAACGCGTCTTGGTTTACATCGCCGATCCGGTTTGCATTGCCGTGGGAAGGGCCCGACGGTTTTCAACTGGTAGATTAAAGTAAGACGAAACTATATAGTGCAACAGCTTTTGTCTCTCCGTTATCGACATTTCCAGGTAAAGCGAACTGTCTATCAAGATATTGTTGATCTCGTTTTCCTGTTCCCGATCGCTCATGGTGCTCACCAAGCTTTTCTTCTTGCTCTAACTCTCCTGATCTTGAGTATTAAAATGCAAAAAAATTGCCAGAATAGAACTGCCTGATTTTGGTAATAAAATAGTATTACATTTTTTAGTGTAAGCTTGCTCGACAATTTTTAAATTAGGATTTAAGGAGGAAAGGTGAGTTGGAAGAAAAAAGTGTCGGGTTTAACTGAAGACCAACGTAAGATTAAATATTAAAAAAAACGGTATGTTACGTTCATCTCAGAGAAGGTTCAAGGGAAAATTGCGGTATAGAGCTGAACATGAAATGACTCGCAATAGACTCACTGCCCTCGGGCACAGCCCGTACAAGAAAATTGGGAAATTACTGTAATATTTTTATACAGTGTGTGACCTTAAACTAATCGACATTATAGCTCTCGGTAAGATCGGCAGATTCTATGTTGGCCTCACCATTTCCGCCACGCATTCAATATGATAGGTATAGGGAAACATGTCCACAGGCTGAAGCCGGTCTAAATGGAAGCCGAAGAGCTGAAAGAATTTCAAATCCCGAGCAAGCGTCGAGGGATTGCACGAGACATAGACGATCTTCTGCGGGACAAAGGCAAGCACGCGCTCGAGCGTCTTGAGTGTGGCGCCAGCGCGCGGCGGGTCGAGCACGATAACGTCAGCGCGCAACTTTCTCTGGATCAAGGCCTTCAATCCCTTCTGCATATCGTCGGCAATAAATTCAATATTCGAAATACTATTCAACTCAGCATTCGCCTTCGCGTCCTCGATCGCCGAATAACCCGATTCGATGCCGATCACGGCCTTTGCTTTCTTCGCGAGCGGCAGGGAGAAGTTGCCGATGCCGCAGTAGAGGTCGAGCACGGTCTCGTTCCCCGTGAGCGAGGTAAGGTCCAATACCGTCTTCACCATGTTCCTGTTCTGCTCCCAGTTTACCTGAAAGAAATTTCCTTCAGTCGCTTTGAAGGTCATGCCTTCAACATCGAGCGTGAGTTGGTTCCTCCCGAGGGTGGAGACCTTTTTCCTGCCCTCGAATCCGGTAATGCCTATCACTTCGGGCGAGATTCTCTTCAGCTCCGCGAAAAATGCGTCAATAGCAGGGATAAACGGCTGATCGCCGAAGAGCAGGAGATGTACCTCTCCCGTCGGCGAGGCATTGATATGGAGTTCGGTGAGCAAGGGGAGTTCGTCAGAAAGGGACCGGATGTTCTTCAGTACCCTGTCGATGACGGGGTTGATGAGGAACGCATTATTCACTTCAATGAGATCGTACGAACCCTGGCGGAAAAAACCGATGCGCTGCCGGTTGTCCTTCATCCGGACATTGAACTGGGTGCGCAGCCGGTAGTGGTCGGTGAGGGGTGAGGGGAGCATCGGAAGAAGGCGCCTGGGTTCGATGCCGCCTATTTTTTTCAGGGTGTCGAGCAGGATCTCCTGCTTATACTTAAGCTGGGCCGCATACGCGATGTGCGGCCAGGTTGCGCCTGTGCATTCAATTTCTCCATTACACGGGGGTATGATGCGATCTTTCGACGGTGTGAGGACCTTGACGAGGGCGGCTTCTAAAACGCCTTTTCGCTTTTTCCTGATGGTGACGACGATCCGCTCTCCCGGCAGCACGCCGGGGACAAAGACCGTCTGGCCCGTGTCCAGTCTGGCAAGCCCGCTGCCGCCGTGGACAAGTTTTTCAATGAGCACCTCGAGCGTGCCTGTCTGTTCGCTCATCCGAGGATCTTTTTTACCGTGTCCCGGAGCAGAGACAGGTCTGAGGACTTGACTACGTAGGCGTCGGAGCACCAGCTTCCGAAGTCGTGCTTATATTCTTCATACGCGGTGCAGATAATGACGGGAAGAGAGCTGTCCTTCTCTTTTATCTTCCGAAGGGTTTCAATGCCGTCCATTTCTTCCATGCGCATGTCAAGGGTGACCAGGTCGAACCTTGCAGCGTCCATCGCCGCGAGCGCCTGGATGCCGTCGTTGACCGTTACTACGTCGTAGCCCATTTCCACGAACTCCTCTTTGTAAAGCTCCCGGATATTTTCCTCATCGTCGACAATCAGTATCTTTTTCATTCGCACCTCCTCAGCATTTATTTCTCAAGCGGGCATTTCTCATTTCCAACCCGGACAAAGGTCAGGCCTTTGTGTCCTTATTTTCAGGCAGAGGCAGCTTGATCGTGAAAATGGCTCCTCCTCCGTCCCTGTTCCTCACCTCGATCTTGCCCTTGTGGGACTGGATGATCCTGTTCGTGATGGGCAGTCCCAGCCCCGTGCCCCGCGGTTTCGTCGTGTAGTAGGGGTTGAAAATATTATGCATGGCCTTGGCTGAAATGCCGGGTCCCGTGTCCCCGATCTCGATTGCCGCCTCGGTGTCAGAGATCGCAGAGGTCCTGATGAAGAGCCTCCCGCCATTCTCCATGGCCTCCAGGGCATTCTTCAGGATGTTGATCACTCCCTGCTTGATCTGCTGCGGATCGATCATAAGGCGCGGCAGGGAAGACGATAAATTCCGCTCGATACGTATGCTTCGCTGGGCAAGTTCATCTTCGTAGAGCGTAAGGACCTCCTCAAGGAGGCCGCTGATGTCGGTTTCAACAAGGTGCGGAGCGATCTCCTTGATGTAAGAAAGGTTGTCGTGGATGATCCCTTCAAGCCGCGCGACCTCGCTCAGGATGATGTCGACATATTTTTTGTCCTCGTTGTCCTTGAGCTTCTTCGCAAGCCGTCTGGTGAAGCCGCCGATTGAGACGAGCGGGTTCCTGATCTCATGGGTGATCTCGGCCATCATTGCGCCGAGGGCCGCCATCTTCTCGGACTGGACAAGCTGTTCGTGCATGGCGCGCAAGTCCCTGTTCATGGTCTCGAGGTTCGTATGGAAAATGGCGTTCTCGATGGCGAGCGCGGCCTGATGCGCGAACATGGTGAGAAAACGGATATCTCCATCGGTGATCGGCCTCTGGGTGAACATATTGTCCACCAGGATGACGCCGATGACCCGGTCCTTTGCGACAAGCGGGACCGTTGCGAAGCTGTTCACCCGCAGCGTTTCTCGGAGTTTGTCGCTTACAAGGGGGTTTGCGGCGGCATTGGTGATATTATACGGCTTTTTGTTCAGCACCGTGAGCGCGAGCACCTCCTCGTTCGGCAGTAGCGAAACGCGGATGCCCTTTGCCAGAGTATTGAGCGGCGAATCGCGGTGCTCAAAAAGCGCACCCGTCTGGATCCACTCCATGAGGCTTTTGTGGACGCTCGATACTTCACTCCAAGCCCGGCCCGCTTCATCCCAGCTTGTCGGTCCGACACCCATCATGCCCTGGAGCGTGTTGGTTCGTTCATTGGTCAGGAGCAGGAGTGCCCGATTGAAGCCGAGGCCGCTCCCGCCCATGGTCGCGGCGGTTAGGATGATCCTGAGCAGGCGGTCGAGGTTCAACGTTGTGCTCATGGCGGTGCCGATATCGTAGAGGATGGAAAGTTCCTGTGCCCTGGTACGTGCTTCGATCGCCAGGTCCTCCATGCGCTCGTACATCGCCGCGTTCTCGACCGACACCGCGGCGCCGCTCGCGACGGTCGTCAGGAACTGCAGGTCCTCCTCGGTGAAGGGTTGTCCCTCCTGTTTGTTATAGAGCGTGATGACGCCGATCACCTTGTCCCGAAAAATGAGCGGCACGCTGAGTATGGACGCAGCAGAGACCCCGCTGCCGACGGCGAGGACAGGATCCTTCGCGATGTCCTGGATCAAGGTCGGTTTCTTCTCCCGGGCGACACGTTCCGCCAAGATGCCTCCTATCTTCATATCCATATCAGCGATAATGTCGCCGACCACGCTATAAGAAGAGAAGGTTTTATGGGTCACGATCTCCGGCAGATTTATGAGCCGGATGGTGCAGCCCTGGGCGCGGAGCGATTGCGTGCTGTTTTTGGCGATGAGCGAAAGGAGCGGTTCGAGGTCGAGCGTCGAAGTAAGCGCAAGGCCGATCTCGTAGATGGTGGCAAGCGCGGCCAGGCGGTCCTGGATGTCCTGGAACATCTGTGCGTTCTTGATCACACCGCTGATCTGGTTGGCCGTGGTCGTGAGCAGCGTGACGTCGGACGATGCGGCGCTCCACGCGGCGGAGGAAAGCACGAAGACCACGCCGAGGCACTGATCTTCGTACATTATCGGCGCGGCCGCGAGCGACCGGAACTTCTCGATGCCCGATTCGGGGACATAGGCGAAGCGCGGATCAGCATACGGGTCATCAAGCGCAAGGGGGACTTTCTGCTCGGCCACCCAGCCGGCGATGCCCATGCCGAGCGGAAAACTTACTTTGCCGATGGACTCCTGGTTCAGACCGACTGCGGCGGCGAGCGAGACGGTCTTTCCGGATCGGTCGAGCAGGAATACCGAGGCGCCGTCCTTTCCCATTCCCCGGGCAACGGCCTCGACGAGGCGCCGAAGTTTCTCCGTGAGACCGGCCGATGAATTCGATATACGGCTGATCTCACTCAGGATGCCCAGTTCTGTTTTTTCGGTCGTTCCCATGTGAGCCCTTGGGGAGCCAGAAGTCAATAGTCAGCAGACAGAATATTAGGCATCTGACGTTCTCCTGTCTGCGGGCTTCTGGCCCCTGTCTCCTGCACTACCTTTCCTCATCGCTTTCCTGTAAACCTTCACATATTCCTTTGCCGAACGCTCCCACGAGAAATCCTGTTTCATGCCGTTTTGCACCAGGCGTTTCCACGCCTTTTTGTCACTGTACGCTGCAAGCGCGCGTCGCAGGCAGTCGATGAGTGCCGATGAGGAGTATTCTTCGAACAGGAATCCGGTCCCCTGTCCTGTTTTCGGGCTATAGTTCGCTACCGTGTCGCTGAGCCCGCCTGTCTTGCGGACGACCGGCACGGTGCCGAAGCGCTGCGCGATCATCTGGCCGAGACCGCAGGGCTCGTAGTGTGACGGCATGAGAAACATATCGCACCCGGCGTATACTTTCTTTGCGAGAGCATCATCATACCGCAGCAGCACGCGCATTTTCTTTGAATAGCGATCGGTTGCGTCGGAGAGAAGTTGATGATATTTCTCGTCTCCGGTCCCGAGAATAACGAGTTGCACGCCGAAGGACATGATGTCCGGAAGCGCCTCGGTCAAAATATCCAGCCCTTTCTGGTCCACAAGGCGTGTTACCATTCCGATCAGCGGGTCGTCGGTCCCCGGCATGCGGATCAGTCTATGAAGTGCCTTTTTGCAGAAGGCCTTGCCCCCAAGCCTCGTTGCACTGAAGGTCTTCGGGATGTCGGGGTCGCGTGCCGGGTTCCAGGTCCGATGGTCGATCCCGTTCACGATGCCGAAGAGTTCCGCAGCCCGCTTCACGAGCACGCCCTCGAGACCATACCCGTATTCCGCGGTCTGGATCTCGCGACTGTAAGTTTTGCTCACCGTCGTAATGATGTCCGAGTAGACAAGGCCGGCCTTGAGAAAATTGATCTTGCCCCAGAACTCAACGCCCTCGGGTGTAAAAACTTCCCAACCGAGACCGGTCAGACGCATGTCCCAGTGCCAGAAGATACCCTGGTAGCCGAGATTGTGCACCGTGAAGACCGATTTGGTCCCACGCAATGTTTCGGCCCCGCGGTACAGCGTTTTCAAATAGAGCGGCAGGAGTCCCGTCTGCCAGTCGTTACCGTGGATGATGTCCGGGCTGTAGTTCAGGGAGCGGCAAAGTTCCAGTACTGCGCGTGAAAAAAAAATGAACCGCTCGGCATTGTCGGGATAATCAGCCCGCGCTGTCTGGTAGAGCCCCGGCCGGTCGTAGTAGATGTCCTTCTTGATGAAATAGACAACGACGTCATGGTCCATTCTCCCCTCGAAGACATCGCAGCGCTCCTCCCAGGACCCGATAGGGACCGGGAAGGTCGCGACGTGTTTGAGGTTGGACGCCTGCCGGCCCACCTGCCGGTAGTACGGCATGACCACACGCACCTCATGGCCGAGCGAGGCGATTGCGGGGGGGAGGCTCCCGGCGACGTCCGCGAGCCCGCCGGTCTTTGCAAAGGGGGCCGCCTCGGATGCCGCGAACAGGATTTTCATACCTTGATTTCCCGCAGGAATTTCGCCGCCTCCTCGGGCGGCGTGGGATTGATATAGAACCCCGATCCCCATTCGAAACCCGCCACGTTCGTTAACTTGGGCATGAGTTCAATGTGCCAGTGGTAATATTCGTTGCATTCATCCTTGAACGGAGAGGTGTGGATCACAAAATTGTACGGAGGAGTAGAGAGCGCACGATCGATCCGTTGGAGAATGTTTTGCAGAAGACCTGCAAGATCTTTAAAGTCCTCGTTCGAGGACGAGGTATAGCAGGAGAGGTGTGACTTGGGCATGATCCAGGTCTCGAACGGGAAACGGGGTGCGAAGGGCGCCAAAGCAATGAAGAGCGGCGTTTCGAGCACCACGCGCGCGCCCGCCCGTATCTCCTGACGAACGATGTCGCAGAAGATGCAGCGTTCCTTGAGATTGTAGTGTCGTCGGCACGCGTCGAGCTCTTCCTGCACATGGATCGGCACGATAGGAAGCGCGATCAGCTGTGAATGGGTGTGTTCGAGCGTTGCGCCTGCCGAGATTCCCTCGTTCTTGAAGATGAGCGCGTATTGGAAGCGGGTGTCCCGTTTCAGGTCTTGCATGCGGTCGCGGTATGCCCAGAGCACCTCTTCCATCGCCTGCTGCGGAAGGGTCGCGAGCGTGGCGTTATGGTCAGGGCTTTCGATGATCACCTCGTGCGCGCCGATGCCGTTCATCTTGTCGAAGATGCCCTCGCCCTGCTTGTTCAGGTTGCCTTCGATCTGGAGCGCGGGAAACTTGTTCGGCACTACGCGGAGACGCCAGCCCGGCCCGTTGGGTGTGTTCGCCCCGGCAGCGCGATAGGCCAGGACCTCATTCGGAGTGGTGCGTTCGTTCCCTGCGCAGAAGGGGCAGAACCCCCCTCTTTTTTTACCGCGCTGGTCCTGGAAATCCGCGGGTCGCTTGCCGCGCTCGGAAGAGATGATGACCCAGCGGCCGGTGATAGGATCTTTTCGTAATTCAGGCATATATGCTCCTCTGCAAGCTCTTGAACGGCGTATTTTCTATTATAACCATCTTGTTCCTTGTTGTCAAAAGAACTCTTGCTGTGCTAAGATGAGCGCCATGAGGAAGAAACTGGACAGGCTGTCATACACGCTCGGCAGCATGCTGAAGGCCCGAGGTCTGGGGAGCCGCTTGAGCGAGTACCGTATTTTCGGCCAGTGGGAGAAGGCCGTCGGCCTGGCCATAGCGCGCCACGCCCAGCCGCAGGCCGTGCGGGGAAAAAAACTCACGCTCATCGTAGACAGCCCGGCCTGGATGCAGCAGCTTTCACTGCTCAAGCCCGAGATCATCGAAAAAGTGAACAGCACCCTTGGGAAGAAAACGATCAACGACATCGCATTGAGAATCGGCGAGGTCGAGTCTCGGGCAGAACCTCCCGAAGAACCCCCTGTGCGTAACTTTCTTAGCGAGGCTGAGCGGGAGAAGATCAAGGACCACGTTCGCGGGATAAGCGACCCTGACATCAGAGAAGCGGTCAGTCGCGTGATCGAAAAAGATTTTTTAAGCCGGAAGCAGGGCGGGTGATGCGGGAGACGGACAGGGTGGATCTCTTTTTGTCCCAGCATGGCATCGAGCCGTAGAGCGCATCCAGGCTGGTTCGGCTGCTTTGTGTCAGCCCGGCATGGGGCAGTTCAGAGCTTTGGTATCCGTATTCGACTTATCATGAGTGAGCCGGAAACCGCGAAAAACAGGGCTATCGGATGAAGCGTGAAGCCGGCAAACACGACCTGTCCGAACCAAAGCGACTCGCCCAATGCTCCCTGCGAAGCGGCCCATAGCATCAACAGTACCAGCAGCAGCGAGGTTGGGATAGGAGTTCCTTCGAAGTACTTCACTTTGTCTCCGCCCTCTGACAGCGCCTCGGTCGTAATGTTGTAGCGCGCCAGGCGGGATACTCCGCATGCAACAAAATAGGTCAGGATAATCCGGTCGTAAAAACCCTGCATGCCGCAACCATATCCGATCAGGGCCGGGGCTACACCAAAGGAGATGACATCCGCGAGAGAGTCGAGCTCACGACCCATTCCAGACGTCTTCTGTCGCCACCGGGCGATCCGTCCATCCAGGACATCGAAGACTAAAGCCGCAAAGACCATCCCGCCCGCGAAGTAGATATGCATGACGTCGGTCGTTTGCAGGTACGTCAGCATGGAGAACATTGCCCCCGTGCCGCAGACCGCGTTTGCCAGCGTGAACCAGTCGGCAAGATGGAACTCTCGAATCATGGAGAAGGGCTTATGCCGTTTATGTGTCTTCATGGCGGTATGAATCTCCCGTTGCGTCAAGAATTGATGGCGCTACTTTTCCCCCGCAGTCCCTCGAAAAACTTCCTGAACTCATCCCGCTCATCCGTGATCCGGCACTTCGGGATCGACCTCAAAAACCACTTGCCGTAGCCTTTTGTCATGATGCGCGAATCAAGCACGGCCACCGCCCCGCGATCCGTTTTTGTGCGGATGAGCCTGCCGAAGCCCTGGCGGAAGAGCAGCGCAGCCTGCGGAACCTGATATTCGTAGAAAGGATTTTTGAGCCGCTCCATGCGCGCTTCGACAATGGGTTCGTCGGGCACAGCGAACGGCAGCTTCGCGATGACGACGCACTGGAGGGCATCGCCCGGGATGTCGATGCCCTGCCAGAAGGAGGCCGTGCCCATGAGTACCGCGGTCGACGAGCCTTTGAACTGCTCGATCAGCCGGTAGGGCGGCATCTCTCCCTGGCACAGGAAACCGAGGTCGGGCATTTCCCGCCGCAGCGCCTCCGCGCTCTTTCTGAGCTGGCCGTAACTGGTAAAGAGCACAAGCGTTCTCCCCCGCGTCACGGACAGAACAGCGCTCAATTCAGCATCGAACTTTTCCTGATACCCGCTTGCCTGCTGATCGTCGAGGCCGGAGGCGATGTAGAGCAGGGCCTGGTTCTGGAAGTCAAAGGGTGAATCGAGGAGTAATTCCATCGGCGCGTCCAGACCAAGCCGGTTCTTGATATAGGTGAAGGCACCCGCGGCGGAGAGCGTGGCCGAGGTGAGCACTACGGTGTCTGTTTTCCCAAAAAGATTTTCCCGCAGCGTCTTCGCAACATCGATCGGCGAAGCAACGAGCCGATACCGCATGTTCTCGCGCTCGGCCCAGTACACGAAGCCGTCGGCGCTCTGGTCGAGATTCACCCGTATCGCGGTCGCAAAGGACTGCGCCCGGTTGGCAAGGGCCTTGATCTCGAGTTCCTCTTCCTGGCTCCCGGCCTTGAGCTGGAGAAGCGCGTCCCTGAGTTCCATGAGAGGTTCGCTCAGGATGTCGGGCACGATGTTCCTCTGCCTGATCCTGAGCGCCGGATCTTTGGCGAGCAGGGGCTGGAAGTTCAAAAAGAAATTGTCCGATATGACGCGGAGACCGTCAACCATGCCGTGCACGATCTGCGTATCCGGGTCCTGTATGGTGAGACGCGTGAGCATGCCCCTGCGCGTTCGCTGGCTCAGGAGCGTGTCCATGAGGTACCGAACGGCGAAATTAGTGACCTCGACCCCGAGGTAGTCTGTTGCCACATCCTCGATCTGGTGAGCCTCATCGAAGACAACGACCTTGTGCGGGGGCAGCACATTGCCGCCCGTCGCCATGTCGGCGAAGAAAAGGTGGTGGTTGGCCACCAGTATGTGCGCCTGCTGCTCGATCGCTTTCGCCTTCAGATAGAAGCAATCTTTAAAGTATGAGCAGTCCTTGCCGAAGCAGAGGTCCGCCTGTCTGCATGCCTTGCCCCAAAGGGCCGGAGACGGCTCGATATCGAGCTCGCTTCGGAGCCCGGTGCGTGTCATGGTTGACCAGACGAAGAGACGATTCAGAGGCTCGATCTCGTTCTGCTCGTACAGGTTGCCGATGCGGAGGTGGTCGAACCTGCGGAGGCAGAGGTAGTTCTCGCCGCCTACACAGAGCGCGTAGCGGAAATCTCCAAGCGCGGACCTCAGGAAGGGAAGGTCTTTGTTCACCAGCTGCTGCTGGAGAGCTTTGGTGTACGTCGCGACCACGGCACGCTGGTTTTCCTCACGAGCACGGAGGACCAGGGGCACAAGGTAGGCCAGACTTTTGCCCACGCCCGTGCCGGCCTCAACGATCAGATGCATTTTATGCTCGAGCGCTTTCTCCACGGCTGCAGCCATTTCACTCTGCTGCGGACGGTACTCGTAAGCCCGTTGCATGGACAGCGCGATCATTCCCGCTTCTCCGAAAATCTTCAAGGCATTCATCGAAATCAGATTAACACGGAGCACGGAAGAAAGCAAATTCAAGTTGTACGGTCCGGTTTTTCCCCCCTTTTTCTTGCGCAAATCCGTTTGTTATGTTAGTATTGCAAGCGGTATGCGCATACTTTTCGCACTCATTATTCTCTGTCAACTTTCATCGCCTGTCTCTGCAGACGCAGCCGAAAAAGGGCTGATCGTTAAGGGTGTGCGGTACGCGTCCTACGCTACGTTCACGCGGATCGTTTTCGAGATCGAGGCCGCGGCGCCCTATGTTCTACTTCGTTCGACCGACGGGCGCAGCGTTACGCTGAGCGCCTATGACGGGCCATTTCAGCTCAAAGCGATGCTGCCGATGATCCGTGACAGTGTGGTGCTCGGCCTGGAGTCGCATGGTGAGGCGGGGAGGGCTGCAGTTGTCATCCGCCTCGATGGCGCGGCCGGAGAGGTGAAGGACTTTGTTCTTCGCGGGCCCGACCGGATCGTGATCGACATCTCGAAAGGGGTTGCTCCGGCAGCTGCGCTTCCAGTGGACAAACCGACGGTTATCGTGCTTGATCCCGGCCATGGAGGCAAAGACACGGGCATTGTTGCGCCGCAGGGGCAGGAGAAAAAGATCGCGCTGGACCTCTCTCAGGCGATAAGAAAGATACTGCAGAAGGACCCGCGTCTGAAGGTGGTCCTGACCCGGGAAAAGGACCAGGCACTCACGCCTGACGAACGGGCCGCAGCTTCGAACGCAGCCGGTGCATTGCTTTTTGTGGCTGTTCACTGTGCGCCGAACACTGGTTCGCGGGTCTTTATCCAGGATCTGTTCGATGAGCCGGAAACACGGGCGAACAGGCCCGTGAGCGGTGATTTCCTCGGCTATGAGGCTGGAAGCGAGCAGCGGGAGATGCTCTGGGGTAAACAGCAGACGGCACACGCACGAGAGAGCGGGGCCTTCGGCCGGAAGCTTGCGCGGCAGCTTGCCGGTCAGGACATCGCCGAACCCGTGCAGGCCCCGCTGGTGCTGCTCAAGTCCGTGGATGCAGCAGCGGTCATGATCGAGATAGGCATGGAGATGGACCGAGTGCAGGTAGCTGAGGAGATCGCAACAGGGATCGAACGGTATGTCAGAGAGAACTGACCGGGGCATACAAAGCGGACGGCTGTTGTTCGGCGTGGTGATCATCATCGCCGCCATCCTCGCGGCAGGCGGAGGCCTGCTTTGGAAGCGGATGAACTCGACCAAGACGGCTGCGATGCCGGCGGTGCAAGACCAGCAGCCCACGCAACAGTTGCTGCGCGACGAGTCGTTCTCGATCACGCTCTATTACCCCCGTGAGGGAATGCTCGCGACAGGGTCAACTGTCGTGAAGCGTCAGCCCGATACGTGTTCACAGGCGCGAGCCGTGCTGGCGGCCCTGTTCGCAGACCAGAAGGCCCTGCTGGCGCCCGTGTTGCGCGACATCAGGCTTCGGGAGCTGTATATTGACGGTTCCGGTACAGCCTACATAGACCTCACCCTGGGTTTGCGAAAGGACTTGCGCGCGTCGGCATGGGAGGAGCTGCTGGCGATCTACGCGCTGGTGAACACGCTCATGCAGAATTTCGGGGACATCAAGCAGGTCATGCTGCTGCTCGATGGCGGGGAAGCGCAGACCCTGGCGGGGCACATGGACCTGTCGAGGACGTTCACCAAGAGGACGGACCTGGTGAAACAGTAACGACATTTTTATTAACCACAGAGGACGCAGAGGAAGGCAAAGCAACATCTGTTTGGATGCGGATTTTCACGGAAGAGCGCAGATCAATATAAAAATTTTAAATCACTTGTGACCTGGAATTAAATTCGGTATTCAGCAATTATCCACGACCAAAATGTTTTATAAGGTTTCCTCTGCGTTCTCTGTGGTGAAAAGGTTTAACAGGGTTTTCCATGCAAAAAGCCATCGGCATATTCGATTCCGGTATCGGCGGTCTCACCGTGTTCAAGGAGATCGTGCTCAAGCTCCCGGACGAGAACATCATTTACCTCGGCGACACGGCCCGGGTCCCCTACGGGATCCGTTCGGCTGAGACCGTGACGCGCTACAGCTTTGAGAACACGAACTTTCTGCTGTCCCAGGAGATAAAGATGCTCGTGGTAGCCTGCAACACGGCGACAGCGATCAGCCTCGAGGCGGTGAAGAAGGAGTTCCCGCTTCCCGTCATCGGCGTGCTCGAACCCGGCGCCCGTGCCGCGGTCGCGGCCACGAGGACCCGCAAGGTGGGCATCATCGGCACTGAGGCGACGATCAACAGCGGAGCCTATGAAAAGGCGATCAAGCGGCTTGCGCCCGATGTCGAGGTGACGAGCCTTGCGTGTCCGCTCTTCGTGCCGCTGGCCGAAGAGGGGTGGACTGACAATGATGTTGCGGAGCTCGTTGCCAGAAAATATCTCGCTCCGTTCCGGGACACGGGCATTGATATGTTGGTGCTGGGCTGCACGCATTATCCGCTGCTCAAAGAGGTGATCGGCAAGGCCATCGGCCCCGGCATCACGCTGATCGACTCGGCGACCGAAACAGCCAAAGAGGTGGCGGATGTGCTTGAGAAGCTCAAGTGGCGAGGGAGCGGGACCGGCGAGGTGATCCGGAAGTTTTATGTGACCGACACGCCGACGCGTTTCGAGGTTGTCGGCAAGCGGTTTCTCGGTGATTCGCAGCTTCACGCGGAGCAGGTGAAGGTGGGAGGAGTGTAGTGCAGGGCTCATTCATAATGCCAGGACCAGATTTTCACAGCGCCTTATCCTCTCGACCGCTGCTTTTTTTTACATCACTGGTTCAGGATTATCCGACTGAGGCCACACTGAGGTAAGTATGAAAAAAGAATGTGAACGGACAAGAAAAACGCTCCCTGATTATCTGCGCGGTCACGTATTTCGGATCACGCGAGACAGGATCGGCAGGCATCTGCGGAGCTGCGTGGTCTGCAAGTCCGAGTTCGAAGCGCTCAGACGAACGGAGGAAACCCGTCAGCTCCTGAAAGACATCGACTCGCCTGAGGGTGTCTCGCACCGGCTGAAGGAAGGCGTTTTCGCGCTCGTGAAACTTAAGAAGATCCTGTATCGGCCTTTGTGGATCGCCGGGATCGCCCTTGCGGCCGCGGGTATCACTTATTACGCCATGCTGCCGCGTCAGCTTGATCTTGAGATCGATAACATCGTGAAGACCGCGCCGGCAACCACCGCCCCGGTTCCGGCGGCAGCGCTGAAAATAGAATCACCGGTGAAGCCGACCGCCGGCGTGGACGGGCCTGCACCGCAGCCCGTCTCCCGTCGAACAGTAGCGCCACTGGAGGTGAGCATTGTGCCGATCAATGAGACCTCTGCAATTCAGCGGGTCAACGAGGTTATGGTCGGGCATGGGGAACTTCGGCAGATGAAGTTCAGTAACAATGTCCGGCAGCTGTCTGGCAAGCTGACCGCGCAAGAGCTCCTTACGCTCTTCGACCGGATCGGGGAAGTGGCAAAAGTGCGGTATGATCGTAAGCGCTTTAAGTCATTCCCCGAAGACCAACAGGTCCCGTTTGTGTTGACGCTGAAAACGGCTCCCAGGACCGTTGAAAGACCAATGCCGGTATCGCATCCGGTGCAAAGCGTTGAAACGCAAACACCTGCCGTGACCGCGGCCCCTGCCCCGCTGGTGACCGCACCCGCAACCTCAACCGCGCAGTAGCGGGAGGCCGGCAGGCGGTATCGCGCGGTTCAGCGGACCGACCGTTGACGGAGAAACGGATCTCATACGACGATGCCCCTTGACAAAGCATACCGGGAAACCATCGACTACCTCTATGCGCTCCAGAAGCACGGGATCAAACTTGCGCTGTCCAACAGTCTTGCGCTGATGGAACTCATGGGAGATCCGCACCGGAAGTTCCGATCAGTTCATGTTGCGGGCACGAACGGAAAGGGTTCGACATCTTCATTCATCGCGAGCATGCTGCAGGCCGCGGGATATCGCGTCGGGCTTTACACCTCTCCACACCTGGTCAGTTTTACCGAGCGGATCAGGATCAACACCACGCTGATCAATGAAGCCAAGGTAGTGGAACTTGCAGGTCGGGTGCGGGACATTGCCCGGAAGATGGAGATTCCCGATGGAATGGCGGCGTTCAGTCCCACGTTCTTCGAGGTTGTGACCGCCATGGCGTTCACCTACTTCGCGGAAGAAGGCGTGGACGTAGCCGTGATCGAGGTCGGGATGGGCGGCAGGCTCGATTCCACGAACGTGATCTCCCCGCTTGTTTCGGTGATTACGAATATTGAGCTCGAACACACTGAGTTCCTGGGGACCACGCTCACGAAGATCGCCGGAGAAAAGGCGGGCGTCATCAAGCAGGGGGTCCCGGTGGTGACGGGAGCGATGCAACAGGAGGTCATCACGGTCATCGAGCAGGAGGCCGCGGCCCGCAAGGCCAGGGTCTACCGGTTGTCTAAAGATTTTATGCCCGGCGTTTCCGTATCTCAGCATGCGCAGGTGTTTGATTATCGGGGGATCAGGACTTCTTACGAAAAGATCCGGATCAATATGCTCGGCAGGTATCAGGTGGACAATGCCTGTCTTGCCCTGGCGACGATCGAGTGCCTGCTCGATGCCGGAATCATTGTGGACGAGGCTGCTGTGCGAAGCGGTCTTGACCGGGCCCGCTGGGAAGGACGTCTTGAGCTTGTGGCGCGCAGGCCCGATATCTATCTTGATGGCGCTCACAACCCGGCGTCAGCACAGAAGCTCGCGGCGACGATCCGGGAAATGAAACCGGCTTACCGGCGGCTCGTCCTCATCCTCGGCATTCTTCAGGACAAGGATTATCGGGGGATCATAACCGCGCTGGTCCCTCTTGCCGACCACGTGGTGGTGACGAAGCCTCAGTATTCACGGGCAATGGATGTTCAGGTGCTAGCATCGGAAATACGGAAGATGCATCGCTCCGTCGAGACCGCGAATACAGTCAGTGATGCCATCGCAACTGTCGGGGATAAAGTATCTTCGGTTGATCTTGTGCTTGTCACCGGTTCGCTCTACACGGTAGGCGATGCGCGGGCGGTGTTCCACCCGGAAGCGGACGTCTCCGGGGCGCTGAGCGGGCTGAAAGGTTGAGGTCTTTCGATCGCGGATTTTGGATTATAAATCTTCAGGTCTTGAAAAAATCACTATGAAGCACGGAAGAATATCCATACTTTTCATTCTTCTTGTCGCCGCGATGCTGGCAGGACCGACGCGACACGCCTGGAGCGAGGTGTTCCCGAAGAAGATCCCTGTTACGGTGACGGCGGACACGCTTGACTATGACAGGACCAATGACCGGTATATTGCGATCGGGCACGTGAAGATCGAGCAGGAAGGACTGCGGCTTGAGGCCGAAAAGGTAGTACTTGATAACAAGACCGGAGAGGCCGTGGCCGAGGGAAAGGTCTTCCTGCAGGACAAGGGCGACATCATGCATGCCGAGAAAATGAAGGTCAATATCAATACCCGGGACGGAATTATCTCGAACGGCGATATTTTTATCAAGAAGGAAAATCTTCACGTGAAGGGGAACCTGATCGAACGGCACTCTGAGAACGTCTACCATGTTGAGAAGGGCACGGTCACCACCTGCGATGAGGGAGAATGGTTCCTGAAGGCGGATGTGCTGAACATCGACATGGAGCGGTATGCCACCGGCAGGAACATATCTTTCAATGTGGCTGGTCTGCCAGTGCTTTACACGCCCTACTTTCTCTTTCCCGTGCGCCGGCAGACCGGATTTCTGTTGCCGGAGGACATCGGGTACAGCAGCCGTGAAGGTATTTTCACGGATAATGCGTTCTTCTGGGCCATCTCGGATTACCGGGATATGACCATCTATTCGGATTACCGGGCGCGCATCGGGCACGGGACCGCCGTGGAATATCGCTATATGAATTCCCAGGAGTCCGAGGGTCAGGTGTATTACAAGTTTTTCGACCAGTACCACACGAGCACATCTCGGTGGAATTTTATATTTCAGCACCAGGAAGAGATTGCCGATGACCTCTCCGGCCGAGTGGATATCAACCTGGTGAGCGATGAGCATTACTTTTATGACCTCGACAAGAAGCTTGAGAACAAGTCTAAGCCGTATCTCGACTCGAATGCCTTCTACGTGGAGCGCTGGAATACCGCCTCGCTCTATCTGCTGGGACAGTATTCGATCGACCTCACCCGGACCAACGAAAAGACGGTCCAGAAACTGCCCGAACTACGCTATACGATCTATGATGAAACGCTTTCGGGCCCCCTTCACTTGAACTTTGAGGGGTCCGCGGCGAATTTTACAAAGCAGGATAATGGCGACGCCCGGCGCGCAGACTTCAACCCGCGGTTGATCGCTACGTTCGGCAGTAACGGTCTGAGTATTACTCCGAACGTCGGTGTGCGGGCCACGTTTTACGATCGAAGCGCCACGACCGTGGAACCGACAGAGCGAAAATATTTTTATGCGGGGACCGATGTGAATGCGCGTGTTTCCCAGGTGTATGGCAGTGATGGCGCAGTCGGGATCGGCAAAGTGAGACATTCCATAGAACCGACGATATCCTATAACTACGTTCCTCATGTGGAGCAGGGGAACCTGCCTCAATTCGATTCTGTGGACTTCGTGCCCGAGCAAAACCTTGTGACTATGGCACTGATCAATCGGGTGACTGCACACTATAAAGAAACGAAGGATGCCCCGAATTATACGACCTTTGACGTGATGGTTTTCAGACTCTCACGGTCCTATGACCTTAACATAGCGCGGGAGCACGGGAGCGCTACCCATCCGGGTACAGATGTTCTCGGTGAACTTTACCTGAGGACGCCCAAGACGTTCAACATGTCGGCGACCGGGACTTACAATGCCTATGACCGTGCCGTGACTTCTCATACCGAAAGCGTGAGTTTTACCAGGAGCGTGGTATCACTTAACCTCACGCATACTTTTTCACAGGGAGCGGCGGAATACCTGGTCGGCGGGGGAGAGCTGAAGTTCAGCAAGTGGGACCTGCGCGCGCAGATTGGCCGCGATATACTGAACAAGAAGACCACGCAGGAGGATTACCTCCTGCACTACACAGCACAATGTTGGGGGCTAAGCGTGTCCTATACGGCTTTGCCGGGGGAATACCGCTACAAAGCCATGATAGACCTGAAAGGCCTTGGCAGCAGGGGAACGAAATAAGCGACCGGGAGGCTGATAGCGTGGGAGACGAGATCATTGTACTGATAACGACCCCGACCAGGGACGAAGCCGAGAAGATCGGCACAGCACTGGTAGACGGCCATCTTGCGGCTTGTGTGAACATCGTCCCGGAGGTGCGATCCCTGTTTTTCTGGGAGGGCAAACCGCAGGATGAGAGGGAGACACTGCTCATCTGCAAGAGCAGGCTGCAGCGTATGGAGCAACTCGTTGCGCAAGTGAAATCACTCCACTCCTATAGCGTGCCAGAGGTGTTTGCGCTTCCGATCGTCGCTGGTTCTCGGGAGTACCTGGACTGGGTGCAGAATGCGACGAAGGAGTAGACCTCTGACCTGGCTTGTCTCGGTTCAGGCTCAGGATGTTTGATAAAGAGCTCAGAAAACAATTGGCGTCCATTTACCGGCTGCTTTTTCGGGCTTATGGACCCCAGCACTGGTGGCCCGGTGATACCCCCTTTGAGGTGATGGTGGGCGCGGTGTTGACACAGAACACTTCATGGTCGAATGTGGAAAAGGCCATTGCCAACCTGAAGCGGGAACGGGTCCTGACTTTCGAGCGCCTGATCAAGGTACCTCCGGAAAAACTGGCTTTGCTCATACGGCCCAGCGGTTATTTCAATATCAAAGCAAAGCGTCTTCGGCACCTGCTTATGTTTATCCACACCCAGTACTCCGATAATCTTACAAGCATGTTCGCCGCTGATCCAATACGGTTGCGTAAACAGCTGCTCGAAGTAAACGGCATTGGTCCGGAAACGGCCGACTCGATCCTGTTGTATTCGGGGGGAAAGCCGTTCTTTGTGGTCGACGCTTACACCCGGCGGATCTTCAGCAGGCAGGGGTTGATTGCGGATGATGCGGATTACCACGCGATGCAGGGCTTCTTTATGAATAACCTGACCCGTAACGCCAGCTTTTTCAATGAATATCATGCACTTATCGTAAGAATCGGGAAAGAGCACTGCAAAAAAGTGAGGCCCATCTGCGGCGATTGTCCAATCCACCGGCAGTGTCGCAAGTGTGTATAAATCTCAATTACTTAATATGTAGTCCACGTCACAAATAACACTTAACATATTGTTATTATAATATTATTTCTATAAAACCAGGCGAATAAATGCTTGACAATTTCTATCACTTTGTGTAGACTTTGATAAGCAGTTATGCACAATCTCGGGGGTCTGATGAGGGAAAATAGTTCAAGAAAGATGCGGAAAAAAGAGTATTTCACTATTATGTTCCTGCCTGGTCCCAATTCCCGGGTTCGAACACTGAGTATTTCCAAGTCCGCTCTTAAGTCTGTTTTTCTTTCACTGGTGGCTGTGCTTTTTCTCTCGCTCTATCTGGTTTACGAATATAACGATGTAAAAGACAAGGTCTGGGAATTGCAATCGGTGCGCGAAGAACTGATGCAGCAGAAGGCGCAGGTTCAGAGTTTTGCGCTTAACCTCTTGGATTATAAACGTCAGATGTTCCTGCTTCGTGATCTCGATACCAAATTGAGGCGCGTCGTGAGCCTCGGTCCCCGGGACAAGGCTCAGCAGGTACTTGGCATCGGCGGACCTGATGAACTCGGTCTTCAGAACCTTACCACGCTGGGAGAGAAAAAACAGGAAGAAGCCCTGAAAGAGATGCACCAGGAGTTGAGCCAGTTGAAGGGCGCTGCGTCAAAGCAAGAGGCCAGTCTTCAGTTGCTGATCGAGTATTTTGAGGACAAGCGTTCCCTGTATGCGTCAACACCCTCGGTATGGCCGGTCCGCGGCTGGGTCACTTCTCCTTTTGGGAATCGGACCTCGCCATTCAGCGGCATCCTGAAATTCCACGAAGGCATCGATATCGCGGCCCAGACCGGAACGCCGGTCATGGCACCTGCCGATGGTGTGGTGATTAAAGCAGGATTCAGCACCGGTTACGGCAACATGGTTGAGATCAGCCATGGTTACGGCATTAAGACGATTTTCGCGCACAATTCGCGGCTGAATGTCAAGGCAGGCCAGCGCGTTAAACGCGGCGACGTGATATCCTATTTGGGCGATTCCGGTTCGAGCACTGGTCCTCATCTCCATTACGAAGTGCGTTTGAACGGACTGCCGGTGAATCCGATGAGATATATGAATTAAGAGGTTGTATTGCGACGACCATGCTGGTTGTTTTCATCTTTATATATAGATCCTTTTTTAGTTTGGCCGGGGGAAAGAGCGTGGAGTTCGGTTAAAGCTCTTTCCCTTTTTACTTAACCGTGTTTTGTTGTGCAGTTTTAAATGCTGAGATCTTCAACAACACAACAAACTAAGGGGGGGAGCGACAAATATGTCGACAGGGAAAGTGAAGTGGTTCAATGAGTCGAAAGGGTATGGCTTTATCGAACCGGATGGAGGGGGACGCGATGTGTTCGTGCACTACTCGTCGATCCAGGGTGAAGGATACAAGACGCTCTCCGAAGGGCAACCCGTTGAATTCGAGATTATTCTGGGGGATAAGGGTCCTCAGGCATCAAATGTACTGAAAGCTTCCTAACAACAACCATGTGCTGTGTACGAGGATAATTCCGTCCTATGAAAAAACCCCGAAGGCCATCTTCGGGGTTTTGTATTCTAATTAGCAATTCACGCAATTGGCTATTTACTCTCCGTAGTGCTACCGGTATCGCCGTTGCTCAATGAAGAAGAGGGGATGAAAAAGGGGAGAAATTTTGCATTTCAAAGGATGTTACCTGCATCGAAACTTGTTTTACCGCCGCGTATACGTCATGTTCCCTTGAGGCACAAATCGTACATATTGATCATGACAGGATATAAAAAGCGTAAGATAAGGATAATAAAAAAGTTATACCCCGGACATTGCCTTTTTTCTAACCGAGTGTTGCTCAAACAGCACTTCTTTCATTAATGAGCATGCATCAATGACCTTTGGGTTCGACACGCGGTAGTATATATTAACTCCTTCCCGTCTTGAGCCCAGAATTCCTGAACGCCGCATTACCGCGAGATGCTGGGATACATTTGCTTTTGAGGCACCGAGGGCGGTCACCAGTTCAGTGACCGTCTTCTCTTCTGCTCTAAGGGTGTTCAGGATCTCGATTCTCTTGGGGTTGGTGAGTGTTTTGCATATCTCAGCCTGCATTTCGTATAATGCCTTTTCTGTTAAGTTTTTTTTCATATTCTCACATGTCCAATGTTTACAATATTTACGGGCTGTTCATTGTCTTGTGTCAAAATGCAGAAGATCATCCTATTTTCATTCGTCTAATGATACCATAGATGCGCAACTATGTCCACTATAATGATACTTTCTTACCGACAGATGAACAATACTATTTCCCCCTTTCTTCGCATGGTTATTAGAGTTTTTGAAAAATCCTGTTAAATGCGGAGCCAAATGGTGTATACTATCTTAGAAGTGGGAAATTGAGGATAGATGAAAAGGAGAACTGATCATGAACAAAGAAAAAGTTGAAGAAGCCCTCAAACAGGTCAGGCCGGCGCTCCAGCGTGACGGGGGTGATATTGAACTCGTGAGCGTTGAAGAGAATGGCACGGTAAAAGTTCGGCTTAAAGGTGCCTGCGGGTCCTGTCCGATGTCCACAATGACCCTCAAGATGGGCGTGGAGAAGCACCTCAAGGAACAGCTTCCCGAGGTAAAGGAAGTTGTTCAGGTGGCGTAAGGCATATCTTGAAAAATTAACAGATGTTATTCGACTAAAAATTTGCGCTTCGACAAGCAAGTCCGGAGTGTTTCGGTTCTGCTCAGGATAGGCGTGCAGAAGGACTCAGGGTTAAGGGAAACGAATAATGCACTGATTACAATTCCGCTCGCCCTAAGCTTGTCGAAGGGCAGCGGTTTTATTATGGCAACAGGCATTTGAAACGAGGTGCTCCAAGGACAGGTGTCACACTATACTCAAATCAAAGTTGAATTATCGACCCCGTACGCTGGAAATCTTCCTTGAGAAACAAATGTGTTCTCGACCATCGCAGCATGGCATGAACCTAGAACATCGGCGTTCGTATTTTTCCTGTTCTTTCTCTCCGTCCGATTCAAATCCCTTCAATTCCAGTCCATTTTTTGGGGTCATCGCGAACATAAAGATGACCATGCGAAAGATGATAAAAGCCATTGATGTTACGAAATGAAACGCTGTTTCCCCGTGGCAGACCATTGACAAAAATCGCTTGACACTTTGAACCCATTCTGTTATAAACTCATCGACTTTTTCGTAGAAGTTCTAAAGCGGTAATTTCACGAGCGGTAATCTCAATGTTATAACATACGGCAGGTGAGACAGAATGGAAGCTACGAAAGTACATGCACACGATACGTTCAGCGGAGGCGTGCATCCTGCTGACAACAAACACCTCACAGCACACAAACCGACCGTTGCCGCAGCGATTCCCAAACGCGTAATCATTCCCCTGAGCCAGCATATCGGCGCTCCCACCAAACCCCTCGTTGTCATCGGTCAGGAAGTAAAAAAAGGAGAAAAGATCGGCGAGACCACCGGTTTTGTCTCGGCACCCGTCCATGCATCAATTTCCGGCAAGGTAACGGCCATCGGTAATTTCCCCCACATCCTCGGTTCGGACCTGCCGTCGATCATTATCGAGAGTGACGGCAAGGATGAGTGGATAGCCGGCCTCAAGGAAACTCCTGACTTCAACGTATTAAGCCCTGACGAGCTCAAGAAACTTGTACTGGATGCCGGTATCGTTGGAATGGGCGGGGCTACCTTCCCTACACACGTGAAGCTTTCTCCTCCCAAAGAAAAACCGATCGACGTGGTGATCCTGAATGGCGCTGAGTGCGAGCCCTTTCTGACCTCCGACCACCGGCTCATGCTCGAAAAACCGAACGAGATCATTACAGGCCTCAAGATACTGATGCGAATCCTGAATGTCAGCAAGGGATATATCGGTATCGAGGCAAATAAGCCGGACGCTATCGAGACCATGTCAAGGGCAGCGGCCGGGTCACCGGAAGTAAAAGTTTGGCCTGTCAAGGTAAAGTATCCGCAAGGCGCCGAGAAGATGCTCATTAAAGCCATTGCAGGCAGGACGGTTCCCGCCGGCAGCCTGCCGATGGATGTGGGCGTTGTAGTGCAGAACGTGGGCACCGCCGAGGCTATTTACAACGCGGTTCGGTACGGCAGGCCGCTCATCGAGCGCTATGTTACGGTCACCGGCAGGGGTGTGAAAGACCCGAAGAACTTCCTGGTCAGGATCGGTACGCAGTTCTCCCAGCTCATCGAAGAAGCGGGCGGCCTCACTGACGATGCGGCCAAGGTGATCTCGGGTGGACCCATGATGGGGATGAGCCAGTACACGCTCGACGTGCCGGTGATCAAAGGTACGTCCGGTATTACGGTTCTCCCGAAAGCCGAAGTAGGTATAAAATCCTACGGACCCTGCATTCGCTGCGGCCGGTGTATCGATGCCTGCCCCATGAAGCTTCAGCCGTCTCTTCTTGGACTCTATATTGAGAAGGGTCACTACGAAGACGCAAAGGACTATAACCTGATGGACTGCTTTGAGTGCGGTTCGTGCACTTTCGTCTGCCCGGCCAACCGGCCCATGGTCCAGTGGGTGAAGAAGGCGAAAAAGGAACTGGCGAAGAAAAAGAATTAGTTCAGGGTCCACTGTTCGGAGTTTGGAGTAATCAATACACTATCCTGGCCGAATGAGGTATAGATAATAATGGAAGCAGCCGCGAAGGAACAACCCAAGGAACAACATAAATTGATCGTCTCCATCGGGCCCCATGTGCACGATGAAGAGACCACGGCGAAGATCATGTGGACCGTGAGCGGCGCACTCCTTCCGGCCACGCTCATGTCGGTCTACTATTTTGGAATGCCTGCCATACAGGTTATTCTCGTCTGCATCGTGACTTCACTCCTGACCGAGGCGGGGATGCAGAGGCTACTTAAGAAGCCTGTTACACTCTCCGATGGGAGTGCGTTCCTGACAGGATTGCTCCTGGCCATGAACCTCCCCGCTAATGCACCACTCTATATACCGTTCATCGGGTCTTTCGTGGCCATCATGATCGCCAAGCATCTTTTCGGAGGCCTCGGCTTCAATATCTTCAACCCTGCGCTCATTGGACGTGCTTTTGTCCTGGTCAGCTTCGCGAAGATCATGACCACATATGTTGCGCCGGCAACCACCTTCATGGCTCTTGATGCCAAGACCACTGCAACGCCGCTTGTTCTCCTGAAAGAGGAGGGGATGTCGAGGCTGCTAGAGATCTATCATACCAAGGCGGCCCTGTATCAGGACCTATTCCTCGGCAACCGGGCAGGGTCTCTCGGTGAAACATCGGTGATCGCACTGCTGCTCGGCGCCGCGTTCCTCATGCTGAAGCGGTATATCACGTGGCATATTCCGATCACGTTCATCGCGACGGTCGGTATCCTTACCTGGATCTTCGGCGGGAAGGAAGGGCTTATGACGGGTGACGCTCTTTTCCATATGATGTCCGGCGGTCTTGTCCTCGGCGCGTTCTTCATGGCCACTGACTATGTGACCGGCCCCTCGGTCCGCAGCGCACAGATCGTATTCGGCGCAGCGTGCGGCGTTCTTACGGTGCTCATTCGCCTCAAGGGCGGGTATCCTGAAGGCGTAATGTTCGCGATCCTGCTTATGAACTGCTTTGCACCGCTCCTTGACCGGGGTATGCGAAGCAGAGTCTTCGGCAAGGCAGAGGCCAAGGGGGTAAAGAAATGAAAGATATGCTGAGAATAACCCTGAGCCTGGTCGCCATCTTCGTCGTTGCGGGATTGATCATGGGGCTTACTTACAAATTTGCCTATCCCGTGCGGTTCCAAGCAGAGAAGAGGGAGAAGGAAGAGGCCCTGAAAGAAATGGCGCCTGATGCAACTGACCCCATTAAAGTGGCGGGAAACTGGTCCGCTGATAATAAACCCTATGAATATTTTGAGGCAACCGCCGGCGGGAAACCGGTAGCGTATATCGCGAGCACCGCGGGCAAGGGTTATTCAAGCTACATCAAGATGCTCGTTTCTCTCGGTCCTGATCTTAAGATCAGAGATGTCAAGATCCTCGGCCATGAAGAGACCCCTGGGCTTGGGGACCAGGTTGAGGATAAGAATTTTCTCGACCAGTTCAAGGGGAAGTCACTTGAACAGATCAAACTGGTGAAGGTGGAGACAAAAGAAAACATCCAGGCCGTGTCTGGAGCCACCTATTCGAGCCGTGGAGTGACGAAAGGCGTTAAGGACGCCGCGCAGCTGCTCATCGACAAATACGGAGCGGGCATCAAATCGGCGGTGCAAGAGGTGACGAAATGAGCGACAACGTTAGTTACTGGGCACTTTTCAAGAACGGCATCTTCGGCGAGAACCCGGTCTTCAGGCTCGCACTCTCGCTCTGCCCGGCCGTAGCCGTTACGAGTGGTGTAAAAAACGGGTTTTTGATGGGAGTTGCGGTTTTATTCGTCATGACCATGACAAACGTAACGGTTTCCCTGCTGCGGAACTTTATCAGTCCGAAAGTCCGGATTCCCTCCTATGTGTTCATCACTGCGACGTGGGTCACCGTGATCGATCAGGTTATGGCGGCCTACCAGAGAGCGGTTTACAAGGAAATGGGCCTCTATATCATGCTCATTGTCGCCTTCGCCATTATTCTTTCCAGGGCGGAGATGTTCGCGAGTAAGAACAAGCTTCTGCCGTCCTTTATTGACGGGGTTGGAATGGGATTGGGTTTTCTGCTTGCGCTCGTGCTTCTCGGAATTTTCCGGGAATTTTTGGGAAAAGGGTCTCTTTGGGGGAATCAGATACTGGTCTCTGATGGGAAAGCGCTCAAACCACTTCTTATCATGATCATGCCTACAGGCGGTTTCTTCGCCATGGGTCTCATGATGGGCTGGCTCAACTGGATCGACCGGAAGTTCTTCGGCGGCACCGGTGGCGGTGGGGGCGGACATCATTAGAGTCTAAAGAGTTCATTGAGTCTATTGAGTTCATGGAGTCGAGGGAGATACTCATCAGATTCGCAGATCTCTCTAGAGACTCGTTTGACTCTATAAACTCTACAGACTAGAACTGGAGGATATCATGTTGCAGCATGTCCTGACAATATTTGTCGCATCAGCGCTCATTAACAATTTCGTTTTTTCCCGCTACCTCGGCCTCTGCATCTTTTTCGGCGTAACGAAGAAGATGGAAACGTCCATCGGGATGAGCTTTACCTTTACCGCCGTCATGCTCATTTCCGCATCTCTGAACTGGCTAATTTATAATTATGTAATGATCCCCTATCATCTCGGATTTTTAAAGATCGTTATTTTCATCGGTGTGATCGCCGCCTTCGTGCAGGCTGCCGACACGATCATGAAGAAGGTCGCGCCGGCGCTGTACTACAAGCTTGGCATTTATCTCGCGCTTATCGTTACGAACTGTGTTATCCTGGCAGTACCGCTCCTCAACGCGGATGAAAATTACGGCTTTTTCGAGAGCCTGGCGCTTGCGCTGGGATCAGGTCTTGGTTTCAGCCTGGCACTCATCATCATGGCGAGCATTCGGGAAAAGCTTGAACTTGCCGATGTGCCCAAGTCGTTTCAGGGGCTGCCCATTTCCTTCGTTCTGACCGGGCTGATCGCCCTCGCTTTCCTGGGCTTTTCCGGCATGATCACGCTGTAATACTTTAAATAAGCCGCAAAGGCACACGTCACGAAGCAACAAAAAGCAGTTCCAGGCTTCGCGGTGACTTCGTGGCAACATGAAGGTGTATGACTATGATTGAACAATTGGTACATGTCCTGATACAGGCGTTCTCGCACGCGCTGTCAATTTTTGCCGACAAGCTGATACCCCTCGTCGAAGCCGGTGGCGCGGCGGAGTCCGGAAACGTCCCCGTGTCAACCGTGTATATCACACTGATCGTGCTTGCGGGGCTCGGCATCGTCTTTGGCGTGGCCCTTGCCATGGTCGCCGCACGGTTCGTCGTCAAGGTAGACCCCAAAGTGGAGCAGGTGCGGAACACCCTCCCCGGCGCGAACTGCGGCGCTTGCGGCTTCGCGGGCTGTATGGGATATGCCGAGGCCGTGGTGGGGAACCCCGATGTCGCTGTGAGCATGTGCGCCCCCGGCAAAGCGCCAGTTGCCGAGAAGATAGCGGAGATAACGGGCAAGAAAGCGGAGAAGATGGACCCGAAGATCGCGCGGGTCTTCTGCCAGGGCGGCAGGTCCCTGAGCCAGCGGAAATTCATCTATACCGGGGTGATGGACTGCACGGCAGCGGTGCTCGCGGCAGGCGGAGACAAGTCCTGCGATTACGGATGCCTCGGATACGCCACGTGTATGCGCGCCTGCCCCTTCGATGCGATCAGGATGAGCGCGGACAACCTGCCGATCATCAGCAAGGAGAAGTGCACGGCCTGCGGCAAGTGCGTAGCCGCCTGTCCGAAACAGGTGATCGAACTTGCGGTAGAGTCCAAGGCGGTGGTCATCAGCTGCCACAGCAAAGACAAGGGCATCGACGTAAAGAAAAAGTGTCAGGTTGGCTGTATCGCCTGCAGCCTCTGCGTCAGGACCTGCCCGGTGGATGCCATCAGGATAGAAAATAATCTCGCGCGGATCGATCACAGCAAATGTATTGTCTGCGGCCTTTGTGTCAAGAAATGTCCGACGAACGCGATCCGCGATTATATCTCGGCACGGCCCAAAGCTTACATCGATCCGTCAAAGTGTGTGGGCATCGATGTGTGCGAAAAGGTCTGCCCGGTCAGCGCCATCTCCGGAGACATTCGATCGGTGCATACTGTCGATCAGGACAAGTGCATCGGTTGCAGGATGTGTGAATCCCGGTGCCCCAAAAAGGCCATTACGATGGTTGAAGCTTCCTCCTCAGGTGCGGCGAAGAAATCAGCACAATCCAAGGAACCGGTCGCGGTTTAACATCAACTCAATCCATTTCTGAGAAGGGGATGCGCAAGGCGCATTCCCTTTTTTTACCTGAAGACCACGAGCACCACCGGCCGTTTCCGTCGAGGAGAGAGGGTGTTGGTGGGCGGCAGGAACAGAGGAGCGCGAATGGATCTGCATGCCCCTCAGTGAAAGCAGATCGTGGACGATTCACGCAGAAATGCAGATCGACGGCACTTCCTTTTTCTGCTTGACAAAATTCCGTGCTTAGGTTAAAAACAGACTCATTCGTCATTCTGCTCAATTTCGACACGATCATTTTTTGGAGGTATGCATATGAATCCTGATGATATCAAATACCATAGGGAACACGCCTGGGTGCGAGCAGAAGGCAAGCGTGCTACTATCGGCATCACTGACTATGCCCAGCAGCAGATGGGCGATATCGTGTATATCGATCTGCCCGAGGCCGATACCGAGATCGATGCTGACTCGGAACTGTCCGAGGTCGAGTCCACGAAGGCGACCTCGCCCGTGGTCAGCCCGGTATCGGGCACGGTCGTCGAGGTGAACGGGGACCTTGCCGACTCACCGGAGATCATCAATGAAGATCCCTACGGCAACGGCTGGCTTGTTGTCCTCGAGATGGGCGATCCCACGGAGTTGAACGATCTGATGACCAAGTCCGAGTACGAGAAGTTCCTGAAGGAAGAAGAGGCGAAGTAGCGGAGCGTTCTTGGAGCGGCATATACGGTGAGAAGACAACCGAAAGGGAGAGTGTATACTCTCCCTTTTTTTGCTGAAAGAATTGTATTTCCCCTCAGCGTCGAAGAGGGTCGAGCGCTGGCCATAAGGAGGACCTATGAAAGACAAAAAGGCTTTGACGGCACCCTGCGGGATCGACTGCTTCAACTGCGAAATCTACGAAGATAATTTATCAAATGAGGTTGCAGAACTGTTGCACGGAAAATATGGTTGGCCGAAGGAAGACATAGCGTGCAAAGGTTGCCGCAAGCAGGATGGAAAACATGTGCATCTGCCGCAAGGATGCGCTACGCTGAAATGTGTCAAGGCTAAAGGCGTGGAGATGTGCTGCGACTGCGATGATTTCCCGTGTGCCTTCCTGGCCCCGGTCGCCGACCTCGCCGGTCTTCGCCCTCACAACATTAAAGTATACAATCTCTGCCGCATCAAGAAGGTCGGGCTTGATCTCTGGATTGAAAAGGAAGCGGGACAAATACGGAAAAATTATTTTACCGGAAAATTTACCGTGGGAAAAGGTCAGGCAAGCTGAGGGGATGACCGGACAAGTCAGGAGCGGCTTATGACAATACAACTCGCCATAATTGGCGCGGGACCGGGCGGTTATGTGGCCGCGATCCGCGCAGCACAAAAGGGCGCCCAGGTGACCGTCGTCGAAGGGGCTGAAGTGGGCGGAACCTGCCTGAATCGGGGATGCATACCCACGAAGACCCTTATCGCCTCAGCCGAGGCGCTCGAGCGCACGCGGAACGCTGCTGATTTCGGCATCCTGGTGTCGGGCGAGGTCGGCTACAACCTTGAGAAGATCCGCGAGCGCAAGGACAAGGTCGTTTCTACTCAGGTCAAGGGCATCCGGGGCCTGTTCAAGAGCTGGGGTGTAAAACTTATCGAGGGCCGCGGCTCGATGCTGTCACCCGATACGGTGCGGGTTGTCCGGAAGGACGGCACCGTGACGGACGTGAAGTCGGACAAGGTCATTATCGCCACCGGCTCGCGGCCCGCGAAGTTGCCCGGTTTCCCGTTCGACGGCGAGAGGGTGATCACGAGCGATGAAGCGATCCAGCTCACGAGCATTCCCAAAAGCCTGCTGATCGTCGGTGCGGGCGTGATCGGTTCCGAATTTGCCTTCATCTATCGGTCCTTCGGGGCCGAGGTGACCATGGTCGAGATGATGGCGCGTGCGATCTCGACCGAGGATGAGGATATGTCCGCACTTCTCGAACGGGAGCTCAAGAAAGCAAAGATCAAGCTCGTGACGAAGGTAAAGGTGGAAAAGGTTGAAAAGGGCTCCGACGGCATGATGGTCGCGAAGCTCTCGAACGCGACAGAGGTAAGGACCGAACGGATACTTGTTTCCATCGGCCGGAGCATAAACTCGGAAAACCTCGGGCTCGAGAGCGTTGGCGTGGCCATCGGCAAGCGCGGTGAGATCACGGTAAATGAAAGGATGGAGACCAGCGTTCCGGGCATCTACGCGATCGGCGACGTGACGGGGAACATGATGCTGGCTCATGTCGCGTCGCAGCAGGGCCTCGTGGCGGTGGCTAATGCGCTCGGTGCGGACTCGCGCATGGATTACAGCGTAGTCCCGGCAGGCATCTTCACCATGCCCGAGATCGGCAGCGTAGGGCTCCGGGAAGGGCAGGCCATCGAGAGAGGCATCAAGTACCGTGTAGGCAGGTTCCAATTCCGGGGGCTTGGCAAGGCGCACGCCATGGGAGAGATCACGGGTATGGCAAAGATCATCGCCGACGAGGCCACGGACAAGGTCCTCGGCGTCCACATCTGCGGCGCCCACGCAACGGACCTGATCCATGAGGGTGCGCTGGCCATGCAGTTGGGCGCCACGGCAAAACAGCTCGGGGAGATGATCCATGCGCATCCTACGCTGGCAGAGGCCTTGATGGAGGCGGCGGAAGATGTGCATAAAGAAGCGATTCATATACCGCGTCCGACGGGGTCATAATTGACGCGGGAGGGCGTATTGCCTGGAAGGAAAGACATCACAAAGAGTTGAAGGGGAAACGCCGCTGTTCGGCTGAGTATCATGTCGACGAAATGGGGAATGCAATGAACCTGTTGAGCTTTGTTTTAATCAGACTTCGAAGGGCGGCGCTCGTACTCGCGCTGGTCTCGGCCGGCACCATGGTTTGCGGAACCGCGTGGGCCGGGGATGTCAATATCTATACCGCGGTTTCGAGCTTCTCCTGGAAGGAGTTCAATGACAACGGCTCGCGTCTTCTCAAGGAATCGGGTACGCTCTACGGGATAGGCGGCTCCTACTGGTGGAAACCCAGGGGTCCGGTATCCCTGCAGGCGGGGGCCGAGCTCTTCGGCGGCAATGTAGATTACGACGGCATGACGCAATCCGGGTTACAGAGCAGCACCACGGTCGATTATTTCGGGGTAAAGCTCAAAATCGAGGCGGGACACGTCTTCGGCTCCGCAGACAGCGTGCAAATAGAACCCTTCGGCGGCTTGGGCTTTGCAGCCTGGTTGAGGACGATCAATGATGGCACCTCAGCCAACGGAGCGACGGCTTACGGGTACAGGGAAAATTGGAAAACACTGCATGTACGTCTCGGCCTGCGTGCGCGGCTTGGCGTGTCAGGCCAGATGCGGCTCTTCGCGGAGTCGGGGGTAAAGCTGCCTGTATATAACGAAAATTCGGTCGATCTCAACTCCTTCGGCATAGGTGATGTTACCCTGCATCCCGGCAGGCAGGCCTCGTTGTTCGGCGAGTTGGGCTTGCAGTTTCGCCATTTGAAGACGAGCCTGTTCTATGACGGAATGAGGTTCTCACGCTCCGACGATGAACGCGCCGGCGGGTATATCGTGTATCAACCCCGTTCCACTGCGGATCTTATCGGGTTAAGACTGGGAGTTATTTTTTAAAGAGTTTTTTTGGATTTTCAAAAGCCTTCAGAACTACCTCCAACAGCCCGGAGTAGATGTGTCCGAGAAAATGCCAAATTCGGTATTGTCTATCCGTAATTCACGCATCCGGAGAATTTAAAACGAATTCAAACGACATGTTGACAATTTGGCCGGTGAAGGTTAATCTGTGCTTATGTTTGAAAGAGGATCCATGGGCTGTTACAGACGCTTTACAGTTTTTCTTATACTGCTCCTCCTTCTTTCCACGTTGGTGGCTGTTTCGCATCATCATGATAATACTGTTGCCGATCACGACTGTCCCATCTGTATTGCGATCAATCATCAAACTGCAACCGGTCCGTTAGCAGTTGCTTTTGACGGCATCCCCTTTATAACCGAAACAAGATTTGATGCTTCCGCTCCCGCTCTTACCGATACTTTCTCTTTCTTTTCTCGCAGCACCCGCGGCCCCCCGGCATAACATTCCTTCACACGTACCGCCAACATAGGCTTTGTGAGATACACTCATTCTGGGGAATCCCTCTTTGTCCGGACTTCCTTATGGTGGCTTATCACGTATTCTCTCTATTGACTAGTCATAGCTAAGTTCATGGAGGAGTTATGAAAATCATTTCATTTCCAATCATGCTCTTGCTCGTATTCGGTATTTTTACGGCCACGGCCATCGCTCAGGACCAGGACGAACGTTTGAACAGGCTTGAAGAAACCGTAAAAAAGCAGGAAGCGATTATTGAACAGCAGAAAGAAACAGTCGATGCATTAAAGACAGAAGTTGAACAACAAAAGAACAAAGTCTCTTCGTCACAACAAACAGAGTCATCGGCGCAAAAGGCCAGCGGATTATTCGGCGGAAGCGCCTTCACCAACCCGAATTTATCCGTTGTGCTCGATACCTTCGGCTACTCGTCGAATCTCAAAAATGCCGAGCTGGCAAATCGCGGAATCGCCGGTTATACGGCACAGGGGCTCGATCAGCGCCAGGGATTCAATATGAATTCGGCAGAGCTCTTCTTCTTTTCTCCGGTAGACCCCTATTTTAATTTTTACGCAAATATCCCGGTAACCGAAAACGGGGTAAGCATCGAGGAAGCATACGTTGTGACCACGGCCCTTCCCGAGGGCTGGCAGATCAAAGGCGGAAAATTTAAAAGCAACTTCAGCAGGCTCGATTCGCAGCATCCTCATGCCTGGGATTTCTGGGACATTGCTTTGCCTTACCGCGCATTCCTGGGTGGCGAAGGTCTGGGCGGAGAAAAAGGTGTGCAACTCACCTATCTTCCAACCTTGCCGATCTACACCTTGTTCGGTGCGGAAGTGCTCCAGGGAGAAAACCCTCTCCTGTTCGGGCCGGGTGCGGAGGAAGGTCCCCATGCTTTTACCTTTTTCGTTAAAAGCTCAGTGGATACGAGCGACTACTCGACACTCTATTTCGGACCTTCAGTGCTCTTCGGTAAGACAGACAACATTAACGGCCTTCCCGGAGCAGAGGTCAGAGGCAATAGCACCCTGTACGGCCTTGAAGCGGTCTGGAAATGGAAACCCACGAGCCGTAAAGCCTTGACGATCCAGAGTGAGTATTTGCTTCTGACCCAAACGGGAACTGCGACGGACACCACGACCGGTTTAATCGATTCCCTTAAGCGAAAACAGGACGGGTTCTATGTCCAGGGGATGTATCGGATAAGCCGCTGGGGGATTGGTGTACGGTATGACACGCTCAATGTATTTTCCGACACCTTCGAACAGGCAGGCGTTCAGAAAAACTATGGCAAGCCCTGGCGCGAGACGGCCAGTCTTGAATACAACCCTAGTGAGTTCGCCCGGATACGGCTTCAGCTGAGTCATGACCGGTCTGATACGGTGACCGGACGCACAAACGACGAGGCAATCCTGCAATTTAACTTTACCGTCGGCGCACACCCGGCGCATTCTTTTTAGGAGGAGCACATGAGAAAAATTTTCCTGTCAATTGCATTATCGTTAGCGTTAACGACTCCCGCATTTGCGGGCCTGAATGTCCTTGCCACGCTTCCCTGGATCGGCAGTGCGGCAAAAGAGATCGGCAAGGACAAGATCAACGTCACGGTCCTTGCAAAGCCGAGTCAGGACGCCCACTTTCTTGAAGCCAAACCGAGTATGATCCTGGCAGCGCGAAAAGCCGATATCATCATGTATGACGGCCTCGATCTGGAGATTGGCTATCTCCCGCTCGTTATAGAATCCTCGAAAAATCCTAAGCTCATGCCCGGTCAGTCCGGCAATTTCGACTGCTCGCAGTTCATTGCCGTTCTGGAAAAACCAGCGACCGTGGACAGGAGTATGGGGGACGTGCACCCGCTCGGCAATCCTCATTATCACTTTTCTCCGTCAAGAGTCCTCCGCGTTGCCGAAGGTATGACCAGACTTCTTGCTGATGCGGACAATGGCAATGCAGGTTACTACAAGGCAAATTATAAGGCATTTGCAGCTCGATTAAACGAGAAGCAAAAAGAATGGAACGCTGTACCATTCAAGGGGAGGAAATACGTCGCTTATCACAAATACTTTGAGTATCTTGCCGCAGAATACGGGTTCCAGTTCATAGGTTACCTGGAGCCGAAACCCGGCATCCCGCCGTCTGCAGGACATATCGAAGGTCTGATAGAGACTATGAAGAAAGAGAAGCCGGCTGCCATCCTTGTCACACCCGCTAGCGGGCTGCAAGAGGCAGAATCGCTTTCAGCAAAGACCGGCGTGAAGGTCATTGTGCTGCCTCATGATGTCGGCTCGATGGATGGGACCGGTGATCTTATCTCTTTTTGGGACAAAATTATCACTTCTTTGAAATGACATTGACGTAAACAGTTTCCCCGTTCTGTGATAAAAACGGGAGATCCTATTTTGGGACACTGGAGAAACCATGGAAGCGCTTACATTTCTTGTTTACCCTTTTTTGGCGTGCCTGCTCCTGATAGTGATTCACGCATATTTCGGCATTCACATTCTGCAGCGCGGCATCATCTTCGTCGATCTCGCGTTGGCCCAGTTCATCGGCGTCGGTATCGCGTTGTCGTTTCTTCTGGGAGAGGAGCACGGCACGGTACTTGCGCTTGTGTTTGCGATGCTCGGTGCCTTCATCCTTTCACTTTCAAAGAAGGTGGCGCGGCTCGTCAATATCGAAGCGTTCATCGGCGTTTTGTACATCTTCTCCGTATCAGCGGCCATCCTGATCCTCGACCGGTCGCCCCACGGTCTCGAGGAGTTCAAGACGATCCTGAACGGCAACATCATATGGGTCACTCCGCATGAGGTTTTCACGACATTCCTTGTATATGGCGCGGTCGGGCTGCTGCATTTTATTCTGCGAAAACGGTTCCTCGCTCTCTCTTACGAAGGGAAAGGTGGCGCGTTCCTGGAATTCCTATTCTTTGCGAGCTTTGCGGTTGTCCTTGTCAAATCGGTCAAAATGGCCGGGATACTCCAGGTCTTTTCCTTCCTGGTGATTCCCGCGCTGATCGGCCGCCTGTATTCGCTCAAACCTTTTGCGGTCCTGATGACCGGATGGATTATCGGCGTGCTTATAACCATTGCCGGTATTGCCATATCCTACAAACTCGATGCGCCGACCGCGCCGGTCATTGTCGCGGGTCTGGCATTTACCTTCTTTTTCCTTCTATCGATAAAAGCTCTGCGTACGAAGGAAAAACAGCTATGAAAAAGCCCTTTTCTGTCGTTATGGTGATTACCGTTATGTCCGTTCTCGCCAGCTGCGGAGCTATGACAAAGGAGATCGCGAGGATGAGTCATAGTGAGAGGGCAGATGTTTTCGTTGAAATATCGGAAGGACCGGCTCCGGTAGGCTATGCAGATATTGTCATCAGGGCATCCATAAAGACACCCCTCGCTGGATATTATCTTCTTGAATCAAAAGGGTCTACGCATGGAAAAGATGTTTGCTCCGTTCTCG
>JBARBN010000081.1:0-2890 GCA_049793155.1 Nitrospirota bacterium | reverse complement strand
CTGGATTTCGGCAAGACGTCGTCGCAGGTAAATATCTCAAAGTTTAATCTCGAGTCCTCCCGTTCGGATCTGAGCACAACGCAAGATTCGATCATTCTGAGCGTAAAGCAGGCATATTACGGGGTCTTGCAGACCAAACGGAACTGGGACGTGGCTGCCGACGTCATAAAACAATTTCAACTGCACCTCGATCAGGCAAAGGGTTTTTACGAGGTCGGCACGAAGGCGAAAATCGATCTCATCAAGGCGGAAGTGGATCTGAGCAATGCAAAACTCAGCCTCATCAATGCGGAGAACGCGTTCAAAATCGCACGAGTTACTCTGAACAATGTGATAGGGGTCCCTGATGCGCCTGAGTATACAATCGAGGACAACCTCTCATTCCAAAAATATACGATAACCATGGAAGAGGCGACGCAAAGGGCCTTTGAGAACAGGCCTGATCTGAAGTCGGCCACCGCGAAGAGGCAGGCCGCGGAGGAAGGCATCGGTTTAGCACGGACGGGTTATTATCCCTATGTATCGGGGAATGCAAGTTACAATTGGGCGTCGGAAAAGATATCGTCACCGTTTGATCACGGCTGGAGCGCGGGGGTGGTCCTGACCGTGCCCCTGTTCAGCGGTTTTCTCACGAGTCATCAGGTTGCAGAATCAAAGTCAAATCTCTACATCCTGAAGGCAAACGAAGAATCATTACGGCAGCAGATACTGCTCGATGTGCGCCAGGCATATCTGAACCTGCAGGCCGCGGAGGCCAGCATCGCGACCGCCGAACTGGCAACGTCGCAGGCAAAGGAGAACCTGGACCTTGCGAACGGCAGATACTCAGCCGGAGTGGGAAGCCCCATCGAGGTATCCGATGCGTTCGCCACCTATGTCACTGCCCAGGCGAACTATACCAGTGCATTGGCTAATTACAAGATTGCCCAGGCCAGTATAGAAAAGGCCATGGGAGCGCGGTAAGGGAAGACCCTGAACAGGGCAAGGCAGGAGAGCCACCTTGACCGCGCCGGGTTACCTGGCGGCTCTCCAAAAAGTATTTAGGCAATCAATAAGGAAAGGCAGCGAATGATATGAGGCTTAAACCTGTACATGCGTGCACGAAACTGATCATTGTGTTCACGCTCTTTCTCATCCTCAGCGCTTGTTCCGGCAATGGCAAGGCGAAACAGGCGGCGCAGAGGGTCGTACCGGTAAAAATAGGTGATGTGATGCAACAGAACATCCCGGTGCAGATCAATGCCATCGGCAATGTTGAGGCCTATAATGCCGTATCGATCAAGGCCCTCGTAGGCGGCGAAGTGGAAGGTGTGTACTTCCAGGAAGGGCAGGAAGTTAAAAAGGGAGATCTGTTGTTCAAGATAGACGCGCGCCCCTATGCAGCGGCCCTCAGACAGGCGGAAGCCGCGCTTGCACGGGACCAGGCGCAGGCAAAGAATGCGGAAGAGCAGGCCAGACGGTACGCGGTTCTGGTCGAGAAGGAATACGTCTCCAAAGACCAGTATGACCAGCTTCGTGCCAACGCCGACGCTCTTGCGGCTACTATCGATGCGGACAGGGCCAATGTTGATAACAGCAGGCTTCAGCTTGAATACTGCACGATCAAGTCCCCGATCAACGGCCGGGCCGGCACCGTGCTGGTAAATAACGGCAATGTCATTAAGGCAAACGACATTGCGATGACCACCATCAACCAGATCGTGCCAACCTATGTCACGTTTAGCGTACCTGAACAGAACCTGTCGGACATAAAAAAATATACTGCCATGAAGGAGCTCAAGGTTGAGGCAATCATCCCGGGCGAAGAAAAGCGCCCGGTGCTTGGGGAGCTGACGTTTATCGACAATGCTGTGGACAAGACCACGGGGACCATCACGCTGAAAGGCACCTTTCAGAACACCGACAGAAGGCTCTGGCCGGGACAGTTCGTCAATGTGGTTCTGACGCTCACGACCCAGCGGAACGCTGTAGTCATGCCGGCCGCGGCCCTGCAGGCAGGGCAACAGGGGCAGTATGTCTTTGTGGTAAAGCCGGACTTTACGGTTGAGTCCCGTCCGGTGACGGTCGCATGGTCTTACGGTGACCTCGCCGTGGTTGCTCAAGGCGTTACGCCGGGTGAAAAAGTAGTTACCGACGGACAACTCAACCTGGTCTCCGGAGTCACCGTGGAATTGAAAGGAGAGCAACCTCAAAATGCCCCGGTGAAAAGCGGGCAGACAGGAAGCGATCGATCAACGGCCGATCAGGCAAACAAAAAGCAAAAAGCTGGAAATGATAAATAAACAACAGCCGGGCAGTCGTTGTCGATCCGCGAATCTCAGTCGTCCCGATTTCACTTTTGGCAGACATAGGAATATTCGATGAATATCGCAGAACCTTTTATACGAAGACCGGTCATGACGACACTGGTCATGAGTGCGATCCTACTTTTCGGCATCATGGCGTACCGGCTGCTGCCCGTGAGCGATCTGCCGAATGTGGATTTCCCGAATATCGTCGTGAACGCCACGCTGCCCGGCGCCAGTCCGGAGACGATGGCCTCAGCCGTGGCAACGCCGCTCGAGCGGCAGTTTTCAACCATCGCCGGTCTCGACAATATGACATCGGTAAGCGCGCTCGGTTCCACACAGATCAACCTGCAGTTTAACCTTAACCGGAACATCGATGCGGCGGCCCAGGACGTGCAGGCCATGATCGCCAAGGCAGCGCGACTGCTCCCGCAGGACATGCCGACGCCTCCGACGTACCAGAAGGTCAATCCCGCGGACCAGCCGATCATTTATGTCGCATTGAGTTCTCCGACGCTCCCGCTTTCAGCCGTAGACGAATACGCCGAGACCACGATGGCGCAGCGCATTTCCATGATCAGCGGCGTGGCCCAGGTGCAGGT
>JBARBN010000080.1:0-7228 GCA_049793155.1 Nitrospirota bacterium | reverse complement strand
ATTCTAAGTGTGACTCTATTCGAGAAAACACCTATTTCAGAGGCTCTTTCGCACATCGACTATGACGAAACAGAGACCAATGAAGATAACCAGCTGAATTTACGATACTAACGTTGGGACACTAATGATATAGTTTATCACTTCATCCGAGCGTCCCTGTGCATCCATAGTATTGCCTCCCTGTGTCCCGATCAATGCTCAATACGTGGGTGTCCTCGCCACATAACTTACTCTCGGCATCATGAAACAGTCCGCGAATTCTCTAAGGCTGCCCGGACAATCCGCTCAAGCGCCCTTTTGCTTACGGGTTTGTTCACAAACTCGAATACCCCGAGGTCCCTGGAATTGAAATAAGTTTTTATGTTCCCATACGCGGTAAGCATGATCATCTGCACGGAGGGCAGGGCTGTTCGCAGATTTTTGATGAAGACAAGGCCGCTCATGTCGGGCATCTGGTAATCGGTTATCACGAGGTCAATACGTGGAACCTCCCGGACCACTGATAGCGCTGACGGCCCGTCCGGCCGCGCAATTATCGTGTAACCGGACTCACTCAGGAACTCGCTGTACATCATGCGGTTTTCAGGGTCATCATCCACCACGAGAATGGTCTCAGTCTCCGAACCTGTTTTCATATTCGCTCCTTTTTTAGACCCGCCGGCTTGTTTTGTCACAGGCGGTCTTATTTTCCTCTCTGTCTTTTCTCTTCTAAAAGTATCAGCTTCACAAATCAACAAGCACACTGTCCCAGATTGCGAATCACCTTACAAGGTCTTTTTGGAAGAACGACTTCACGACTTTTTGGAGACTTCCACGAATGTTCACACCATATTTAGAATACTATGTATTTTTTCTATTCGCTACTATATGCATTACCTGCCTCCATGTTGTTTATTGCCGGCCCAAAGAGGCCTGCCGTTGTCATCGCGAAGCCTCAACACGCCATTTGCCTTTCTCACTTCGCCGGCGAGTAAAATAATTTGTCCTTCGAGTACGACTTTGACGCCCTTAATATCCACCTCATCACCCGGAACGATAGTAACATTCTGCATATCAACATAAATATGAGGACCGAGATACACGAGCAGGTTCTGGCTGCCTGTATTAACCTCTAAACCGACACCCGACATTTTTCCAGTTTTCGTCTCAATGTCTTTAACGGCAGCAACTTCCCCGCTCACGATCTCCGCCTGAGAGGGATCATACTTCGGCTGCCCCTCGCTCTTTATTCCTCCTCTTCTTCCCGTGCGACCAAACCCCTGCTGCGCGGATGCTGTAACTGACACGAGAGCTACCAGCAATAATGAAACCAGACTGGCTACAATGTATCTCATCATAGAAACTCCTCTACTGATCCGGGTAAATTCATAGCTCGTTGTCTCCCTGATGTTCCTCATCTTTTCGCCGCGTGTGAGAAGGGTTATTATTCATGACTCGTTTGAAGCGACTGCGGAGTTCCAGCTTAGTCTGCAGTGTATTTATTGATTTCATGCAATTATCGAATTTTCCCCCTCCGGCGAGTACGTATTCGTTGCTCCCCCGAGCGCACGTGCGGCAATGGCTGAAACTTATTCGGGCGGCGTCCTTGTGGTTCGCGGCGGCGAATCTGCGCGCGCAGAAGGCGGAGGCGTACGCAGCCGACATCGTAACGCCGTACTCCGTGCAGAGCCACATTTGATTCATGTGCTCTTTATTCTCGGTGATCATTTATCTTTTTAACCTCCTTCACGTTACGCATCCTGATCTCATTGGTCGGAGTAAGGAGCGATGCTTTATACACGGGATAAAAACATAGAACAATCCAGATTAAACCTGAAAAAAAAAGCTTGCAGCGTGGAAATGCCGAAATGAGTATTGGCCAGCCCGAGAAAACTGATAAAATAATCTGCGAATATACCCGGAAATGAATGCGCCCTTCCCCATTTTTTGAATCTATCAGTCTCCCGCATGCAGCCCTTACTCACACTTGCAAAATAACAATCTATTCCACCGCTTCTTTCTTATTCATTTCTGTGACAATTTTCCCGGTAATGTCTAGTTCTTCGTCTGCGTAGACCACCGATTGGACTTCAACTTTTGATATACTGATCGTTCTGTTGAGAATGAGGGATAGCTTCTCGCGCTTTGCAATGTCCTTTAGCACGGCAAAAACATGCTGATTGAACTCATTCGACAGTTCCATGTTTTTTTTGCTAATTTCATCGCCGAATTCAGCGCGGATCTTTTCAAATTCAGCGATTTTGCGGTTAAGAGTTTCCTCTTTTTCCTTTCGCGTCGGGTCGTTCATCTTCGCCTGTTTCTGCTTATCGTAATCTTCCTGCAGCTTCTGAATCTCTTCAGCGTCCGCATCCAATACCCTTTTCCGGCTTTCGTAATATCCGCTCGCAATTCCAAGATATTTTTTGCCGAGCGTTGTTTTGTTCATGACCGTTTGAATATCAAAATAGGCGATCTTGCCACTGTATGCGGATGCGCTTCCCGCAATTAATATAAGTACTGCGACAATCCATAACAATTTCTTCATTTTATTTTCCTCACAAAACTGCCTTGTCAGTCCCTCTCACTAGTTATTTTTGGGGTATGGTTATCGTCATCCGGGGCTTTGAGCGCGTTATAGGCCACTATAAATAGAGCAAACACAAGAAGCGCGAAATCAATTAAAATGATATTCACGGTCATCACCGATCCCTTCTACACAATATCAACTAAAAAGAGCGCCACTATACTATCGACACACTATCTGAACACAGGTATGTTCCGATCCAGCAATCCCTGTCGATAGGCGGCCTCACCTTGCCTCATGAGGAGCTCTCTTGTTCCTTGTCTCGAATCACCCCTTCTCCTTTCACGGCAGTCGGGTGCATACGCATGCCGCCATGTCCATTTTATCGTGCCGGTGATCCTTTTCAAGCAGCTCCTTGATTAACTTTCTATGCTCCGGCGTCAGTATAAATTTCGTAGTGCCCCGCTCCCGGCTATCGCCGATACTGAGTGAGACATCAATGATGGAAAAAGGTTTAACATGGAATACGTAAGGCTGTCAAATCCAAATCTGGTTTCTCTGCTTGCAATGCTTATGGTTGGACAAATTGCAAAATCTGACCAAACCTTAAAGATGAAACTCGAAAAGGACCTTTACGGCGTTAACCTCTATCGTTGATTTAAATATAGCGATCAAATGTGGAGCAAATAGGGAAGAATTAAGGAAATACTGACTCAACCGCGGACTATTTTATGTTACGCTTGAGATTGTTCATTCGTGTTGCAAAGGCTTCTCTTCCGGCACACGAGCTTTACAATATCCAGTAATTATTGAATGCTGAGAGACTCCAGTTTGATCTCTTTGACATTGTAGACGGTCGCACAGGAGTTTTCCGAACCGCGCCTGGGAATCACCATATCAAAATTTACATTCTGATTGGCATCGACGATCATGATCCTTGACATTGTTTCCAACGCAGCGGTTGCGAATTCGATTAAATATTCACCGGATTCGGTTTTATAGGCGCTGCCGCAGATCGGAGAAAAGATCGCCTGATTGTCATAAAAGGACCAGATTTCAGTCGCTGTCATCTGAGACTCGTTTATTTCATAAAGCGATGCGCCGCTATAGGTCCTGCTGTCTCCAACAGAGGGCAGGTTGGGGTTCCCGTAGCCGTTGTTGAACAGAAGGAGGTGGTTCGGGTCGTTGATCACCGAGAGGGCATGTTGCCCGATCGGCGCATTCCCGGTAATGCTCAATGCCAGTGGACGAAGGCTCAGCGGATAGTTCTGATACCAGAGCTTGGCCGGGTTGCCCAGGATCCATTTGATCTTCTGCGTCGAATAATCCACTTTAATGACGAAATTCTCCCGGCTGGAGGCTATGATGCTGTCATCGGCTGTATAGATCGCCGAATTCATGTGAAACCAGTCCACACCGCCCTGAACAAGTGCGGAGGGATCCTCTCCCGCGGCTTTGATCTGTCCCCCGACGATTGCATCGAAGTCCCAGGAGTTAAGGATTAATCCCTGTGGCGCTATTTCGATCAACACGGACTCAGGCTTCACGACATTTTCATCGGCAAAGCCGATCTCAGCGAGCAGTCCCTGCTTGCCGGATTCGATATTGTGGTGAAAGCCTTTGTAGCGGGGATCATTGAGTTCAAAGACGCTCGTTACTTCGTTTTCGAAATTTATTTTATAGAGGCTGTTCCCAGCTGTATCACCGGCAAGGAACCCATCGTTTTCGAAATAGACGGGCCGCAGAGATGCGCCCGAGACCTCGGTCTGCCACCTCACCTCCCCGTCTATATCGACGATGATCGGCGAGTCGGGAATGGATTCTATAAGCAGGAAGCTGACGTTGGGGTTGTCGTAGGGTTTATTGATGGTGATGCCTGATAGTTTGAATTCTGAGTTGTATTCGGCCGTTTGCAGTTGCATCGACTGGGTCTGTGTCGTATTATCGCTCCTGTATATCGTCACATCGACATTATTTAAATAGGAGGCGTAAAGTCCAAAGACCGGAACTTCAATGGTCTCCAGGATAACATTAACATACCCGTTCCGTTTCAGATAATCGAAGGAATAAGTCACATTCACATCCTTGCTTCTATTGCCCGGCTTGGTATGTACCATAAAATTGACGGAGACGACTTGAGCGATATTGTCAGGATGGATGGTTACCGCTCGTGTAAAGGGCAACTGGGAAGAGGGACCCCCCTGCCCGATGAACAGCCGTATACAGAAAAACAAATGAGGAACACAAAACCGAGCGATTTTATTATTTTCATATAATAATCCTCGCCTATAGACAGGTTCAATACGTCCCTCATGCTCTGAGCGCATAAGAAGTTATCGCTCGCTGTCTTCTCACCGGTAGATAGGGACTTCCGTCGATTGACTCAGTTTTTCGTTGCGCCCACTCTCGCCCAAGCGAAAAGAGGGGTACCCTTTCATCACGACGCTTGGGCACTTCATCACCCATATTCTATGACGCGTTATTTTTAAGTATATCACTCTTTTTCATTAACTCATTCGACTGGTTTTGTAAATTTCAGGCGATGTCAGAATTAATATGGCATGAGAAAGTTCGTAAGCCTGCGTTCTTCGGTTACCACGTAATGAATTCTTTCCTGGGAAGAAACATTCCGCGCCTCGGTCCGACCAGATCATACAGTGCCGCTCCACGCGGGCAAATACTGCAATGGCTGAATCCGATGACGGCAGTGCCGCCCTTTCGGTTTGCCGCCGCGAACCGGCGAGTGCAGAAATCATCGGCTCGTGCCGCCAGCATAGAAACGCCATACTTCTCGCATTTCCACATGGTGGGGTCCTTCGCCGTGGCTAAAGTTGTCATATCTTCCTTCCTTTCGACTCAACGCAAATTACGGCGATCACAAGCGATCATGCATGCGATAGCGCTCATTTGCACATCCTATTCGAGGGCCAGAGCGCAACTCCTGTTTTCCGGCATGCTGCATGAAGACGCCATAAGAGTTGCCAATATCGGCCGAAGTTAAATCGCTTATCAGAAAGCGAGTACTCCACTACTCCCCCTCTTTTATTCATGCCGGATTAGTCAATGTGCAATAATCATGAGGAAACTCTTCCCCTTGTCTGAATTTTAGAGCATCGAAATCCAAGGGGAAGAGCTTGCCTTTCACCATGTCACAGATCATGCATGCAGTAACCAAGTTGCACCGCTGACTATCTGTATCAAGCGACGTTGGAATGAAGCTGATGATGTTCCAGCCGACGGTTTCGTTGGTTGAGCCGTAATCACTCCTCGACAACTTCATGCCGCAATAAAAGCAACGATTTTTCATACGTTCGAATATCCAGTCGATATCCGCATTTGTTAAGTTCATTTTATCGCCTCTCTCTGTTTATTAGCAACAAAGCACTCGTTCAGGGAGATCGGTCTGCGCTGCCTGTTGTGCTCCATTGAAGAGATGTCATTGTCGTCGGCCTTACCTGACCTTCCATTAGGGTGCCGGAGGCGGCGGTGGAGGCATCATGGAAGACGGCACATCCTCCGGCGACGTGTAATCTCTATCCGTTGGTGGAGGCGGAGGCGGCATAGCCACCACACGGCTTCTCCTCATCCCGGGAATTATATTTCCGTTGGCGTACATGCACTGTTGATAGGCAATATCGTACCGGCGCTGGGCCTGATAGCCGTAATATTGTCCTGAGCTTGCCCCTTGTGATGTTCCGACAAGCAGCCCGCTTCCTGCACCAATGGCAGCTCCCGCGCCGGCGTGGCCTGAAGCGGCGCCTATAGCAGCGCCGAGGCCTGCCCCTATGGCAGTACCTACTGCGGCACCGGTCACGGTGTTTTGATTAATTGCCTCCTGAGGACTCAAGCCGATCTGCTGCCGTGCCCATTGCCTGCACGTTGCATCTTCAGTCTGAAACACCTCGAAAGGCTTGCCGGCCGGCGGCAATACCATCACGCTGGGACCGGTCGGGACGGTTGCGCAGGCCCCCACCATCAGCAATGCGAGAGATAATATGATAATGTGCGCAGATGTTTTCATAATTCATTCCTCCTTCCCCTTATTTCATCGGAGCTGGGGCAGGAACCACCTTAAGCCAGCCGCCGGGACAGGTTTTTACGTACGGGTAATACGTATTAGATTCCCGGCAGAAATACCAGTAATATTGTTGCTGTTGTTGCTGCTGCTGTGGCACCTGGTCCTCATATACCGGAGGCTGCTGCTGAATAACAACAGGTGGGGTCTCGTAGTAGGGATACGGATATCCGGTGTATCCCCACCAGGGGCCCCAGACAGGTCCGATCCAGATGCCCCCCCTGAAATGGGCCGATGCCGGCATTGCAACTGCTGCAAGCAGGATGAATACTGCGACAAGAATATAGATTGTTTTTTTCATAGTCTTTTCGCAGAGGGGTCGGCAAAGTCGGAATCATTTTTATTCCGCCCCGTGCTGCGCCTCATCTCTTATCTTGGCCGGCGTTGACATGTTCACGCCGTGCCATCTTTCATGCTTCATAAAACCTGCCTTGATATCCTCTTTGAGCTTATTTCGCTGTTCAGGCGTCAATATCGCCTTCATCTCTTCCATGGCCCTGATATGGGTGAGCTTCAGATCGGTCCGCACTGACTCCGCTTTTTTCAAGCTTGCTTCGATTCCACTCATATCGACCGGCTCTTTGTGCAGCAGCTCTCTGAATTCCACTCTTGCCAGTTGGAGGTCTGCTCTCTTTTTGATAGTATCCTTT
>JBARBN010000079.1:0-5180 GCA_049793155.1 Nitrospirota bacterium | reverse complement strand
CAGGATCAGATCCCGATCGACTGTCTCCACCACAAAAAAATGCCCCCTTGTTCAGGGGGCAGCAGGGTCATTTCGTGTGAGGGGAGATCAGCAGAAGGACTTCTATTTACAATCACCGGTACGTTTTCCGGACATCTGCATGGTGGACTCCGATTGTTCCCCCTTTGTTCCTTTCGTGACCGTATGTACAGTTCCGTCAAAGCTGTCGCCTTTATACGTTATCTTACCTGTACTTTCCGTGACACCGTTCTTGTCCTTGCACTGCATTACCCACGACACGGTATTTCCAACGGTCTCATTCTTGATGGTTTTACAATCCTGGTTTTTCTCTTTCTTCTGCGGGACCATGTCCTTTTTGGTAAGACATTGCGTGAACGTCATCGGGATGGGGGGCATCGGAAACGGAAGTCCTTCCATTTTTATTTCTCCCTTGATCTCCCACGTCCCTTCCTTCATGTTCGGTTCCGCAACGGCAATGGCTGCGAGAACAAGCGACAAAACAATGATCGCGATCAAGCCTGCACCTGTTTTTTTCATAATGGGGAACCTCCTTGTTTGTGATGGTTTTTCCGAGATACTATGCTTGTCTTATCAGGTCCAGGTTGATCTCAAAGGCAGCGCAGGGCATGGTGATCTGCGTGCGTTCGAGCACCTCAGGCCGTATTTCACCGATAAAACCCAGTTCAATGCCGCCCGCGACCACTCTGCCGCAACGGCCCTGGATGAAGAGAGCATGTTCCGCCGGATCCAGTTTATATTCCTGACCGAGGTAGTAAAGGAGAATATCGAGCGTTGAATGCATCTCCGAGAAATTGGCGCCTGGGTGAGAAATGATCGCGCCGAGATTCAGGTCAGTGCGTGAGCCCATGTTCTCCCTCTCATCGAGCACGGCTACCTCGCCCACCTCGAACGTCCGATGCGGATAGAAGGCTTTTGAGCTGGCCGCTTCCACGTTCAACAGCGACGGAATGACCCGGTTCCTGAGCACCGAGTAGGCAAGCGACATCACATTGTCCACTTCAACAAGCTTCTCGCCCGCATTCATGGCATAATCAAGTTCCTCCCGCGAGCAGAGAATATTCGACATGATCTCCTGATAACCGGACCCGACCATGTGGCCGCGTACAATATCGGACAATAATTCGATCCTCGAGATCGCCCCGACCGTCGATTGCCGCGGCATGATCGGTTCGAAAGATTCATATCCTCTGCTGATGGCATAGTCTTCCACCAGGTCCATGGGGTGCATGATATCGTCGCGGTACGGCGGCACGATCACGGAAACTGCCCCCCGTCCTGCTTTCACGATGTGGCCGTAGGAACTGAGGCGTTTCTTCACCTCAGCGGATGAAACATCCTCTCCGAGCCCTGCGGAGAATCTTGCAAGAGGCACCGTGAACGTTCCCGAAGTATCAGAGGGGAAGGTCACGCGCGTCCCGAGTCCGGTTTCATAAGGATAGGTCACCAGCACCGGCTCGATGTCCGCGCCGCGGTCGTAAAAGTTCGTCGCAAGGATATTAAGCGTGAGCACGGTCATCCGCAGGTCCGTGCCGGTCACCTCGATCAGTACATTTTTTGTATTCGGCTTCACCTCACCGATCTCCCTGCTGTTGATGACCGGAGGGAAGGAAAGTGCGCGGCCCATGCTGTCCGTCAGAACCGGATACTGCGGGAAGGGTTTCACGATAGTGCCGTAGGTCACGCCCTTGGGATGTCGTTCGAGGATCTCGGCAAGCGTAAGCTTCTCTTCCATGCCGAGCGGCATGAATGACACGGAGGACGGCTCGGCGAGCCGGTAATCCACCGGGAACACGATGCGGTCGAGTTCATAGATGCCGATCGACACCGTGGACCGCTTCCGTCCGAAGATCTCCGAGAGCTTGTCCTGGCTCTGGATCATCTGGGACAGCACGTCATCATTCATATGAATGCCGATCGCGGTGCAGGCCGCTATATACGGCCTCACGGATTTCATTCCCTTCGCGACCCTGATCTCCCGCGACGACCTTCCGCCATGCTTGTAGAAGGGATAGGTCTCGGGCTTTCCGGACAAATCGATGCGAACCTGGCGGGCGATGCCTTCTGCCGACCAGAGGTCCGGCCGGTTGCTGTCCGACAACTCGACCTTGAGCTCATCGGTCTCCGGGTTGTACTCTTTCAACTCTGCCTTGGCAAGCATAAGCTTCTTTTCAAGAGCCTCCAGAGAGAGTTTCTTGCCAATAAGCGTATCAAGGTCCTTCTTTTTAATATCTTTTGTAGGCATTTTTCAAACACTTTTTAGCCACGGATGGACACTGATAGACACAGATGAAATGATTTAAAAGGCAATATACTGCTTCTTTTATCCGTGTTAATCCGTGTGTATCCGTGGTCAATCAACCTAATTGTATTTTCTTCGTTCTAATGAAATCCAAGTCCCTGGAAAACAGGTCCCGGATGTCCTTGATCCCGAGCGCCACCATGGCCATGCGGTCGAGGCCGAGCCCCCAGGCGATCACCGGCACATCCACACCGAGCGGCTTGGTGACCTCGGGACGGAAGATGCCCGCCCCGCCGAGTTCCATCCAGCCGAGCTCGGGGTGCTTCACGTGCAGTTCCACCGAAGGTTCGGTGAACGGGAAATAGGCCGGCCTGAACTGGAACTCCCCTGCCTTGGCGATCTCCTGCCCAAAGAGCTTCAAGAGCCCGAGCAGCGCCTTGAAATTTATTTCCTCGCCGAGGACAATGCCCTCGACCTGATAGAAATCAGGCGCGTGGGTTGCGTCGACCGAGTCATACCGGAAGCAGCGCGCAATGGAAAAATATTTGCCCGGGACCTTCGGTCCCGATGCAAGGGTGCGTGCCGATACCGCCGTGCCCTGGCTCCTGAGGATCAGTCGCTTTGCGCGTTCGATGTCGAACGGATAGCGCCAGCCGGTGGACCCGGTCTTTCCGCCGTTCTTGTGAGCTGCCGCCACGTTCTTGCCGAATGGCGACTCGATCTCCCTGCATGCCGCGGGTTCTTTTACAAAATACACGTCATGGATGTTCCGCGCCGGATGGAACTGCGGCATATACAATGCGTCCATGTCCCAGAACTCGTTCTCCACGAGCGGCCCGCGCATCTCCTCGAACCCCATGCCGACGAACTTGTATTTCACGAAATCAAGGAACTCTTTGTAGGGATGCTTTCTGCCTATGCTCTGACGCGGAGGATTGAGGGCTATGTTGTAGGCGCGAAACTTCTTGTTCTTCCAGGCGCCCTGCTTCAGCATCTCGGGCGTCAGCATTGAAGCCTCTTCGGCGACAATGCCGCGTTCCTTGATCAGGAGGAGCAATTCCCGCCCGTCATTCGTAAGCGTGTAAACGCGATTTTTCTTTTCACTGATGCGGAAGAGACCTTTGCCTTTTCCGCGTTTGTGGAAGTTTGCATTGATCGCAAACTGCTGTGCTTCTGAATAAGAAGAGAGATCAGCCTGGTCGTTATCGGCCGCCATCTTGATCAGAACCGCCAGGAACTCATAGGCAGAAATGTCAGCTCCAGGTGCAAGCACCAGAATGCCGCCTTGCGAGATCTGCGCCACTTTCGCCTCTTTCAGCGCCCCCACAGCAGAGCTGACCTCGGAAGGCTCCATGCCCCAGGTCTGGATGATATCTTTGACCGTAAACTGTTTTCCGTCACGGAGGGCATTGATAATCCTCATCTCGGGAGTGCCTTTATCCAGATACTCCCTTCCTGTTTCGGTAAGAGAAACAAGCGAGGTGACGGACTCTTCCTTCACCTCGAGCAACCCCTTGGACTGGAGCCAGCCTGATGCCATGTCAAGGCGGGACTCATCGAGACCTGATGCTTTCAGGAGTTCAAGTGCAGACAGGGCCTCTCCCTGAAACGAGAGGAGCACCTTGTTTTCAAGCGGATGGAGGCTTTCGAGCAGTTTTATGAGGGCTGGAGTTGCCATAAGATGCGGATAAGATTACGTTGATTGAAAATATTTGTCAAGAAAAAACAGTTTGACACACAGCAGAACTGTATGTTACGTTACCGGCATGGCAATGCCGAAGATCAAACCAAGGTTAAATTACACGATCCTCTGCGACGATGTGCGCCAGGAGATGGGCGGCAAGTTCAGTCTCATGGGACTGTTCGAAAGCATCTACTCGAACACGTTCCCGGCGCTTCACCCCCGTTTTGCCATTGTGAACGAATGGACAGGTGGAAAGGGCGAGTTCCTTTCCCGGATCAGGCTCCTTGCCCCGGACCAGAAGCTGGTCCTCTCCGAGTCCGATGCAACGATAACCCTGTTCAACGAAAGCCAGCATCACCGGGACATATCCATCCGGTTCAATTCAACGTTCAATGTCCCCGGCACGTACTGGATAGAGACCCTCCTCGATCAGGAACGGGCCGGCATCATTCCTCTCGTCCTCCAGATCATATCTAACAAGAATGTGCACTGATACGGGAAGCGGCCATTCTCACTCCAATACCACGATGGTCTGGATACCCTCTTTATCATGAATCGTCTTCTGAAGTTTTTCCGCCGCCGCTCTGTTTGAGAAGCTGCCAAGTCTCACGCGGTGCCAAACGCCTTTGCCCGGAAGTGGCGATGAGACAATGAATGCTGCAAATCCCCTCTGTTTCAGCCGCTTCACCTCATCCGCAGCCATATCCCGCTCCTGATACGCTGCCGTCTGAACGGTATAGCGGAGTTTAGTGCTTGTGGACGCCCCGGCAGTCTCTTTCCTCACCAGTGTTTGCGGTTGTTTCGACGCCAACTGTCTGGGCCTCGCTGACGAAAGCGCCTCTTTTCCAGGTTCGATCTCCGACCGCTTTTCCTTAGACACAGGGGGAACAGGTATCGATATCGGGACCTCCGAAGTTATTTGCTGCTTCACCGGTTTGGTATCCTCTTTCACGGTCTTTGGTTTGAGGTCTACTGATACCATCCTGTCATTTTTGTCTGCCAGTGTCTTGTAGAAGGTAAACTCTTCCTGTTTCTGGCCGGTGCTTGACGCTATCTCGGGAAGCGGCGGCGCCATCTCTCCCGACACCCCGGCCTTTTTCTGATATTTCCCTACATAATAACCCAGGAAAAAGAAGCCCACCACGAGGGCCACTCCCATCGGGATAAAGATGATCTTGGATAGAATACCGCCTTTTTCGCTATTCATTTTGCATTTCACCCGCTTTACTCCGAACT
>JBARBN010000078.1:0-24463 GCA_049793155.1 Nitrospirota bacterium | reverse complement strand
GATATGGGGTGGCTCCGGCATGCCGATGAGACGGGGGCAATGGTCGTCGGCACGCTCTATCGTCAGGGATTCGCGCCCTGGGCGAACATCATCGGCGGGTATATCTTCGGTCTGGGCATCGTGCTCGCCGGCGGATGCGGCAGCGGCATCCTGTACAAAGTCGGTGAAGGCAACCTCGCATATATTTTTGCAGTGTTCGGGTTCTTTTTTGGAATCGTCATAACAAAGTTCGGTCTCCTGAAGCCGGTCTACGATGCGCTGATCTCGAAGATAGTGACCGTGGGGGATGGCGATACTCCAACGCTTGCAAACGTCATCGGCGTGAATAAATGGATCGTCATCGCGGTGCTCACCGCAGCGTCAGTGCCCTTTATACTCAAGGGAGAACCGCTCAAAAAAGTGAAGAAGGGTTACTCCTGGTCGGTGGTGGGACTTCTTGTCGGGGTTGTGGCTGTAGCGGCCTGGTGGGCATCGGAGTATTACGGCGGCAGGGCCCGCGGACTTTCATTCACCGGTCCGTTGCGCGAGTTTTTCCTCGCCCTCAGCTTCGGGAACTATACGAACGACCCCGCGAGCATCGTTGCCGCGGAATCCAGATCGCTTCTGGGTATCACGTTTTCGTGGAGCTCGCTCTATGTGCTTGCGGTTCCCTTTGGCGCGTATCTCAGCGGCAAGCTCTTGAAAGAGGTCAAGTTGAAGGTCCCGCCCGCTGACGAGATGCTCAAAGTGCTCCTCGGCGGAGTCATTATGGGTATCGGCGCCCAGATCGGCGGCGGCTGCAACATAGGGCACGGGCTCACCGGAATGTCCACCCTCGCGGTCTCGAGCTGGGTGGCGACGACTTTCATCATTCTGGGCAACTGGACCATGGCCTACTTCCTGCTCATCAGACCGATGAGGGACCTGGAGTAACGCAGCTGTCAACGTTATTTCCCGGGATCATGTTTGTTCTTAAATCTAAGGCACAACATTCAATTTGAGATGAGGTTGAACCATGGCTGATGATATGCTGGGTATCATGGTTACAAAGTACGAGAACCTGGTGCATATCGCCGGCGTGGCGAAAGCCGCGAGGGCGGCAGGGCATCCGGTAACGATCTTCATGACCGACGAGGGCGTGAAATTTGCCAATGACCCCAAGTTCCTCGAACTCCTCAAGGTCGGCGGTATCGAGATATCGGTCTGCGATCACAGCTGCGAACGGATCGGTGTCCATGACAAGACCGAAGGGATATCCTATGGCAGCCAGTACAATAACGCCGGGATGCTGCACGACAGCACAAGAGTCCTGATATTTTAGGGAGTGAGAACATGGGAGATACAAAAAAGATAGCGGTTATCGTGAGAGATCGTCCGGGCGAGGCCCTCCGTGTTGCGGGCGGGCTCACCCTTGCGGACGACACCATCGAGGTCTTTGTCCTCGACCGCAAGCTCGACAAGGCGGATCCCGAGATCGCGCAGCCGCTTGAACTGGTCACGGATCTTGAGCTGAAAGTGTACTCCAATAATCAGGAAAACGGCTATACAACGATCACGCTTGAGGAGATGGCGAAGAAGCTCCTTGACTATGACTTCGTGGTGCCGTACTAGGCAAGGGAGACCACGCCATGAAGATTCTGCATATTCTGAAAAAAGCCCCGGACGCAAGCACGAAGAAGATCATCGAGGTTCAGGCGTCGGGTAATCAATCGACAGTCATCGATCTGACCAAGGGCGGTATCGCCTACGACAAGCTCGTAGCGGAAGTGTTCGCCAGCGACAAGGTCTTTTGCTGGTAAAGGGCAGCTGTCGGGCCTTCGTATGGGAGTGCCGCCCGTCACTGGTATGCCGGCGAGTCATCAACATGAACATGGTCGATCCATGTATGCTGATAGGTCATCTTCCATTTGTGCTGCTTCGCGGAATGAAAGCATTTTGCCAAACGGCCGGAATTGAGTATGTTGTGAGTTCGAGCTGTCTGTTTCCTGTATGATCTCCTGTCCCCGCTGTATCAAAAGCCACAACCTGCCTGTGAATGCCGGCCCTATCTCCTTGAATTTTGAAGCGTTGCAATCTAATTCTGATAACGGATTCCGATATGCTCTCTCATACATCACGTCATAACGATGACGGTTTTCAATCGCCACTCAAGGGATTCTGCCACTCCAGTTAAAATTCGAATAACAGGCCCATCAGATACGCTGTGCCGCCGAGATCGCTTGACGAGGCCTTATCCTTCGCCTTTGTCCGCTCCGCCTCAACAAAGAAATACGTGTGGTATACGCCAAAATCCATGTAAAGGTTGTTGGCCGCACCCCGGTCGATGCCATCCAATAAAAGCTGCAGGCCTCCCCGGACGTGATATCCGTCAGCCGAACCGTGTACCGTCCCCTGGTCCTGAATGGTCTCTCGGTAATACATTCTTGTATAGCCCCCGCCGATGTAGGGCACCAGCCATTGTCTTTCGTTTATAATGCCGCGCACCAGAACAAAGACATTGACCGGATAAAGCTCATAGGTAACCTCTCCGGATACCGTGCCGTGGCCCGGGGCATAGCCCTGGCCCTTGTCCCTGGCCGTTCCCGCGCTGACCCCGACCTCGACCTGCCGCAGGACCTTGTACGCCAGCGTTCCTTCGTACTCCGGCATGCTTCTTTTGCCGTAGTAGTGTGACCAGTTATCAAGGACCGGGGCGAACGTGCCGCCCTTTAATTCCAGCGACCAGTGGGGACGGCCGGGGACCGGTTCCGCACCATATGCGGCCGCCGGAACAAGAAGCGCGAGCAACATCAGTATGATCTTTTGCATTAGGCCCCTCCCGAACCTGAAAGCCTCTTCCCGGAAAAACGATACGCGATCATGAGGGCAACGATCAACAGGATAAAGACTACGACTGCTTTGATGAACAGCGAGGCGCCCGTCATGAAAAGAGCCAGGCCGACCGCCGGCATGAGCGCTGTCCTGACCACGGGCTTGTATCCTGGATGTGAGTCCAGCCAGGCGGCGGCGACCGGGCTGTGTTCGTAATACCAGTGGACGAACGCGCTGCCCACACTGTTGGTCAGCAGGTAGCGGTCACGAAATGTGCGCAGTGCCTGCACCTCCGGGGCGGAGTAGTTTCCGTATGCGGCGGTGGCTATGAAGCAGCCGCGTCGCGAGTTCTGCAGGTTCGGGTAGGCCGCGAGAGCCTCGGGATATTCATATTGCACATTTGATCGGGCACTCTCCCTGATAACACCGGTCCCGACCGCTGCTTCCGTAGAATAGATGCTCTCATTGCTTATGCCGGGCGTGAATGGACCATTGCTGCTGTTGACGGCCGTGACCGCGATAAAGTATGTATCCTGGGAAATCGCCGACACGGCGATGAAGTAGTGTTGCCCGTTCGTAAGGCCGGACAGCGTATACGTGGTAGCGTTGCCGACTTCGATAGCCGGACTCGAAGGAGAAGACTCGCCGAAATATACCCGGTACCCTGTTGCGTTGGGAACGGCAGACCAGCTCAGGACGAGACTCTCATTCTGAACAGAGGGCTGGTTAAGCACAGGGCTGTCCGGAGTGTTCACCGTTGTACTGAGACCGCTCAACAGGAATGTCGAGGCAGCCGTACCTGTTGGGACGGTGATGGGAGAAGGGCCATCAGCAGCCCCGGTCCCATCGTAAGGGCCGCCGGATGTTTTTCCGTACCAGACCCGGTAGCCGGTGATGTCGTAGCTCAAATTCGCATTCCAGGCCAGGGAGATCGATGTCGATGAGGTAGTTGCGGTTACATTGGACACCTGCATGGGGATCGTATCTGCATTCGTCCCGCCATAGGCGCCGAGATCGTTCGGCGTACCTTTAGTCACATCTCCGAAGTTTATGCATGGCGATCCGGTCTTGAGATGAAGGTCCGGGCGTGAGACATTCGAGATATCGACAAAGAGGGGATCGGTATTCGCAGTCGTTAGGTTGGGAATAGAGTTTGAACCTGTGATATCGCTTGAACCAGGAGCAGGGTTGAAGTCGTTGTACGTAATATTATCCTGGACGATAAGCCCTGCAGTTTGGCTGATGTTCACCGTATTGTTGGAAAAAATATTATTCGTGATCTGATTGCTCGCTGAATCCCTGGAGACCGCAGTTCCGTTTCGATAGAAAGTATTATTGATGACATTGGCGGAGGGGGAGCCCTGGATCGTTACGGCCGTTCCGCTCGTGTTGTAAAATACATTATTGGTAATATTGATGACGGCTGAACTGCTCGAAACCATGATGCCCGTGGATGCATTGAAAAAGGAGAAATTCCTGAAACTTACCGCAGTCGACAGACTACTTGCGGTAACAACAGGGACGCTCCCGTTGCCGTTCAGGATTGTTCTCGCGGTTTCCCTGCCCTGAACGATAGAAACGCCGGATTTCAAGGTAAGCACTTCGCCATACGTGCCCGGTTCGACAAGGATAGAATAGGTCACTGTCGTCCCGGTGTTGGCCGTAATGACACTGTTGGCATAGTCTATTGCCCCCTGGATGGTTGTAAAACAGGGGGTTGTGGCCGTGGAACTGCATGCGGCGCCAGCGGCATTGTTGACCCGGATATCTGCAGCGAGGAGCATACCCGGCCCGGCCATCATAAGGAGAACAGATGCTGCAATGAAGAAAAGAACCTGTACCGGAGATCTCATAGAATTACTCCCTCATCTTCTCTGGAAAAAAATACGCGAGCAATGTCTGCGATCCCAGTTAAAACTCGAACAAGAAGCCCATCAAATACGCAGTGCCGCCCAGGTTGACTGAAACGGATCGCACAACCGCGTGAGTATACTCGGTCTCTGCAAAAAGATACGTGTGGTGGATGCCGTAGTCCAGGTACATTCTGTTCGAAGCGTTCTCGTCGAGGACGTTCAGAAGGAACTGCAGGCCTCCCCTGACATGATATCCATCCACCGTGCCGTTGACCGTATCCTGGCCCTCGATCTTTTCCTGATAATACAGTCTGGTGAACCCACCGCCCGCATAGGGGACCACCCACTGATTCTCACTCACCAGCCCGCGCAACAGGATAAAAAGATTGACCGGGGCGATCCGGTAGGTCACTCCTCCGGCAGAGGCTGCGTGGCCCGGCGCAAAGGCGTGCCCCTTTTGCTGGGCATAACCGCCCGATATGCCGATGTCGATCTGACGGATCAGCTTGTAGGCCAGGGACCCCTCAAACGCCGGCATTGACCTTTTGCCGTAAAACTGCGCCCAGTCCGACAAGACCGGCGTGAACGTCCCCCCCTTGACCTCCAACGACCAATGCGGATTTTCAAAAAGAGGATCGGCGGCATGGACGACTGCCGGAACAAAGAAGACAAGCAGGAGCATAATTAATTTTTTCAACGGTTGCCTCCGAAACGGAAGAACTGTTTCCTGTTGAAGAGGAAGAGAAGAGCACATCCGCAGACCATCAGCAGGCCGATCTTGAAAAGCAGCGAGGTCCGGGTCAACAGGCAGGCCCCGCCCACGGCGGGCAGGAGCGCTGCCCTGATCACGGGCTTCAATGCCGGGTGTGCGTTCAGGGCCGCTGCGGCTGCGGGACTGTGCCGGTAATACCATCCCACGAAAGCGCGGCCCAGGCCGCTGGTGAGCAGATATTGATCGCGAAACTCGCGCAATGCCCGTACTTCGGGATCGGAGTAATGCCCATACGCGGCCGTCGCGATAAAGCAACCCTGATGTCCCTCGGGAAGTGCCGGATAAGGGCGGAGTGTTTCGGGAAAATCCGATACGATGTTGGAACGGGAGCCCTCCACCGCGTTGCCGATGCTTACGGAAATTTCCCCCGAATAATCGCTCTCGTGGGCGAGACCGGGGGTGACCGTAGGACCGGATGTTACTCCGAAGCTGTCGAACGCGGTTACCGTAAAGTAATAAATCGCCTGGTCGACTGCGGAAACAGCCACATAGTATGTCTGCCCGTTCGTCAAGCCGGTCAGGGTATAGGACGTCGCATCGACCGTGGCCGCAAGCGTGCCCGGAGGCGAGGTAGTGCCGTAGTAAACATTATATCTCTTGGCAGGAACAGCGGACCAGCTCAGCGCGAGGCTTTCATTCAAAGCCTGGGGCGGGTTGAGCGCAGGGGTTGCGGGTGTGGCAACCGTTGTCGTAAGACCGCTCACCGTGGCGCTGGCCGTTGTCACGTTGAATCCTGAATTGCCTTCCGTCGCGCCAGTGCCGGACCGGTTCCCGGATGCGCTCCCATAATAGACGCGGTAGCCGCTCACCTGGTAGCTGTTGTTCGGTTTCCATCTCAGGTAGATCGATGCTGATGCGGATGTCGCGGAAGTCACGCCGGAGACCGGGAATGGGACAATGTCCATAGTATTACCGCCATAAGCGCCCATGTCGGTATGCGTCGGATCTCCGATGGTGTTTAAACCGGCTGACGTATTCCCCGTGTTAATGCAGGGAGAGCCTGCCTGCAGATGAAAGTCCGAAGATGAGCTATCGACGAACAGCGGGTCCTGGTTTTGCAGATTTTGCTTGTAGTTGACCGTGTCGGCGGGATCGAAAGAGATTGTGGGGCCGATGCTGGTGCAGTTAAAGAACAAATTCGACAAAATGCCCGTTACCGCGACGTTCGGGGATATTGCAGTCGTGAATTGGGACGAAAAAACATTATTTTCGATATTCACCGCAATTTGATCCGAACTGATTCCATTCGCGTTCTGGAAAAAAGTATTGTTCGTAATTCTGGTGTTCGGCGAAGTGATCAATTGAACAGCGGTGTTGTTCGCGCCGACTTGAAAAATATTATTCGTAATAGTTACCGACGGCGAGTTTTGCACCAGTATCCCTGTTTGAGCATTAACAAAGTTAAGTCTTCTGATATTGATGCTCGCCGCTACGTTGGTTACGGTCAGTGCAGCTCCGGACCCGTTGCCGGTAAGAACCGTGCGTGCGGTCTCATCGCCGGAGAACGAGGCGATATTCTGGTTTATGGTAAAAGGCCCGGAATACGTGCCGGGTTTGATTTCGATCGAGTCGCCAGCCACGGCCCTGGAGATCGCATCGCTGAGGTTCGTATCACAGGGAAAGTTAACGGTATCCGAGGGGCACTGAGTGGTATTTTGCACAACGACATACGTCAAGGCCATGGCCGGCCCCGGGGTGAGGAGCGCGACCATGCTGAAGAGCGCGGCAACAAGAATGTGCGATTTTCTGATCATCACCGAAGTTTTCCTCTCACCGTACGTTTTCAAAAATACCTGAATATGCTTTGAAAGTCAAAGAAATATTCACTGCGCATTGCGGACCGACAAGGTTTGTTGAAACACATTTTTGGTGTCGAGGAGAAGGTCAGTGTGTTATAATCTGTTCATCATTTACGATACTATCCCGTCCATCGACATTTTCCGGCCGACGGGCGTTTGATTCCTGGAGGCAGGTATGGTGGTTGTCCGGCGTTGCATTTTCGCCGCGCTGGTTTTTTTCTTGTTTGCATCGCGAGCGGCCGCATTCCAGCCGATGGAATTCGTGCGCGAGATCGGCGAGACGGGTAAACAGGTGAAGCCGCGTCAACTGAACGCCCCCCGCGCATTGGCCGCATACGGCGATCGCCTGTACATTGCCGATACCGACGCTCATCGCGTCGTCGTTCTGGACCAGAGCGGCAGGACCGTGCTGTCCTGGGGCTTGAAAGGGAACAAACCCGGCCAGTTCAAATATCCCGCGGGGATAGCGGTAGACGAGCAGGGCCTCGTCTATGTGGCCGACACCGGCAACAATCGCATCCAGGTGTACAACGGTGAGGGGAAGTGGGTACGCGGTTTCGGCTCAAGGGGCGATGGCCTCCGTGAGTTCAGCGGCCCGACCGGGATAGCCGTTTCCGCGGGGTTTGTCATTATTGCCGATACGGGCAACAACCGGGTGCAGGTCCTGACCAGCGACGGCATCGCGGTCAGCCAGATCGCGGTAAGAACGAAGACCGACGAGATGAAGACCCCTGTAGGGGTGGCGGTGGATGTGCAGCACCGGATTTACGTCCTCGACCCGGGGACGGATACCGTGCGCATCTTCGACCCCTCCGGCGCCCAGGTCCGTATCTTTGGTTCGCGGGGGAAAGGCACCGAAGGCCTCGATCGGCCGCAGGGGATCGCCGTGGACAGCCGCGGAAACATTTATGTTGCGGACACGGGAAATTACAAGGTCAAAAAGTTCGACCCCCGCGGAAAACTTGTCGGCTCCATCGGGTCAGAGGGAGACGGTCGGGGAAAGTTCCGCGAGTTAGCGGGCCTGATCATTGATCCGGAGAATAAGATCTGGGTCCTTGATACGGCCAGGAACATGGTCCAGATATTGTCAACTGAAGGCGAGGATGCGCCGCCGCTCACGCAATTATCGCCACTGCCGGGTGTGGCGTTCTCCAAGGAGATACGCGGCGAGGTGGCGGCTCTCACGATCAACAAGAACACCTGGGGCATCGCCGGAGATTCTCTGACGGTTCTCGGCAGTTCTGGAGTTCACCGCGCCATCGGCTCGCGCGGGAGCGCCCCCGGTTTTTTCAAGAATGCGCGGGGCCTGGACGTGGACGGGCTTGGAAACTTCTGGGTGGCCGATACCGGCAATGATCGGCTTGAGAAGTTCAGTTTTGAAGGAAATCTTCTGCAGGTGATCGGCAGGTCCGGCAGCGGAGACGGCGAGTTCCGCTCGCCTTCGGGAGTTGACGTGGGCCCTAAGGGCAACATCTCTGTTGCCGATACGGGTAACAGGCGGGTGCAGGTTTTCAGTTCCAAGGGGATGTTCCTCGGAGCGTTTGGGAAATCGGGAAAATTGTCCGGGCAGTTCGGAGAGGTCGTGGACATTGCGTCGGACGCATTCGTGAACCTCTACGTGGTGGACAGGGGGAATGACCGGATCGCAAAATACGACAGCAACGGCGGCCTTATCTGGGAAACGGGGAAAGCCGGCAAAGAAGAAGGTGAATTTCAGGAACCGGAGAATATCGTCGTGTCGCCGGACAATGAGGTATACGTGCTCGATGCCGGGAACTCGCGGGTTCAGGTTTTTGACAGTAATGGAAAATTTCTCAGAAAGTTCGGAAGCGAAGGCCCGGACGCCGGACAGTTCCGGCGGCCCCAGGGGCTGGCATTGGAAGAGGGACTCAGGATATATGTTGGCGACCGCGGCAACAAAAGGGTGCAGGTCTTCATCCTCAAACACACGCCTGCCTTGCCGAAGGATGTCACGGCGCAGGCCAAGATAAATGAGGTTCAGGTGAGTTGGAAGGCAAATACCGAAACCTATCTGGATGAGTATAAGATCTATAGGGCTGATTCACCGGCGGACGCCTTTACCCTCATCGGCACTTCGACGACCACTTCCTATCTGGACAAGCACCTGCCGAGCAACAGGTCTTTTTACTACCGCGTGAGCAGTCATGCCCGGGAGGGGAATGAGAGCGCGCTGTCGGGAGCGGTTTCCGCGGTTACGCCGAAGCTGGTCCCTGCCAGGCCGAAGCGGGTGAGGGGCGAGGCCTGGGGCAGGCAGATCACGATCTCGTGGCTGCCGAATCTTGAGTCCTTTGTGAAACACTATCGGGTGTACCGTTCCAGAAAGGCATCAACGGGCTATGAGCTCCTGGCAAAAACGGAAAAAACGATCTATGAGGATGGACCGGTCGCAAACGATACCCTCTATTATTATCAGATAACGGCTGTGGGCAAGGAGGGCGACGAGAGTGAGCCGGGTGAAGTCGTTGTCGCCTCAATGCCGAGGGAGGCTGTGACGGCACAACCCATCGAGATCGAGAGCGTGGATGCCGACGAGATATTCGCCTCGGCGTATAAGTCTTATGCATCCCATCCTCTCGGCAAGGTCGTCATGGTGAATGCCACCGACAATGCGTACAAGAAGGTCAAGGTGAGGTTCTCGACCAGTGATTTCATGGATTATCCGATCGAGACCGAGGTCCCTGAGATCGCCGCAAAGCAGCAGGTCGAAGTCCCGCTCAAACCCGTATTCAGCGGCAAAATCCTCGAGGTCGCCGAGAATATGCAGCTCACGGGCGAGATCGCGATCACGTTCTCTGCATCGGGTGGACCGCGGACCGTGACCCGGAGCTTCCCGCTCACGCTCTATGAGCGGCACGCCATGAGGTGGAACAATCAGGCAAAGCTCGGCGCTTTTGTAACGCAGGCGGACACGGTTGTGTCGGACCTCAGCAGACAGGTTGTGCAGCAGTACGCTGAGGACTACCCCGATCTGCCGCAAGTCCTCGTGTATGCGCGGGGCATCTACGATGCCTTCGGTGTTCTTGGGCTCAAGTATATCGTTGACCCCTCGATCCCGTTCGAGGAATTTTCCGCAGGCACAACGCAGGTGACGTATCGTCAGTATCCGCGGGATACTCTCATGAAGAAGAGCGGGGACTGCGTCGATTTGTCGACCCTCTTCGCCGCCTGCCTTGAGAACATCGGGATAGACTCTGCGCTGGTGGAAGTGCCGGGCCATATGTTCGTTCTGTTCAACACGGGGATCGACGTGCTGGACAAGATCACACTCGGCATCCCGAACGATCTCATCGTACCCTATCAGGGCACCGTCTGGATACCCGTGGAGATGACCATGGTGGGAACGTCCTTTACCCGCGCCTGGCAAAAGGGAGCGGAGGAGTACCGCGACTGGTCAGCCAGGAACAAGGTGAACGTCATCAATGTTCACAAAATCTGGGATGAGTTCAAGCCCATGACGCTTCCCCGGTCCGGCATGAGCGTGAAGGTCAAGCGGAGCGAGATCGAAGCGGCCTTCAAGGGCGAACTCGAAACACTTGCCAGTAGGCATCTCGCGTATCTTTCCACCGCGTATCGTGACGCACTCAAGAGGGCGCCGGCTGATCTCACGACGCTGGGGCAGCTCGGCATTCTCTATGGAGAGGACGGTTTTTTTGCCGAGGCGCTTGAGCAGTTCCAGAAGCTGCTGGCATTGGACAAGACCAATACCCTCGCGCTCAACAATATAGGGAATATCAACTACCTGCAGGGCAGACTTGATGATGCGCGGCAGGCCTATGAGGCTGCACTCAAGTCGTCACCCGGAGAACCGGGTGTCATGGTGAACCTGGCGCGTGTTTCGCTGCTGGCAGGCAAAAAAGAGGAAGCAAAGAAACTGTTTCTGAACGCGGCCGGGATCGACCCGCGGGTGATCCGGCAGTATGCAGATCTTGCTGCGGGTCTTGGAGTGAAGTGATCTATGTTCAATAAACTGTTTGCGGTTATCGTCATAACAGGCCTCTGCTGTGCCGCGGTTCCGGCCCAGGAACAGAAGGCCCCATCTCTTGCGGACTGGCTTAAGGTGGTCCAGAAGAAGATCGACAAAATTGTGACGAAGAAGATCGCACCCCTGAGCGGAGGCAGCGAGGGCATACGGGGGACAAAGGAAGAAGCATCGGTAAGGCTTTACTGGAAAGGGAAGAGGAATGACGATCCGGTCTCGGAAGAAGAAATGAACGATTTCAAGACCGCTATCGGCCTCGCTGCCAGGGGTAAGCAGGCCGCCGCCATCACGGGGCTGGAAAAGTTCCTGACGCAGTATCCCGACAGCGCGCTGATTCCCGACGCGAAAAAGACCCTTGATCTGGTCAAGGCGGAGAAAAAGTAAGCGTGCAAAACCGGGCGGAAGAGGCCCCTCCCGGGAGGATATGAAAACGGATTATGGTCAGGGAACCTTTTTGGGACCGTGCAGGGAGTCTCTGACCGATTTTGTTCATGAATGAATTATTCTGGTAGGAGGAATGCCATGATGACGAGACATGGGAACAGGGACCTGAAGCACGCCCCATTTTATAGCTGCCGATCTGCTCCGCGGGTCATGAGCCTGTTGACAGCGCTTTTCTTCATAAGCGCAATGCTGAACTGCGCTGGCCAGCAAGGACCCTTGCGTGACCGACTCCTTTCATCCGATGAGGGGACAAAACAATCGGCATTCAAGGAGTTTGACTCGTTAAAGGCAGAATCAAAAAAAAGGTACCTCGAGATCATGAAGAACATGCTGACCGATAAAAACCCGGAAAACCAGCTCCTTGCTGCGGAAGCACTGGGACATATGGGACCGGCAGCCGAAGAAGCTGCCCCCGATCTTGTGCAGGTCCTCAACGGGGGAAATGAAGCCCTGCGCCCGCGCGCCATCACTGCGTTGGCCGAGATCGGTCCCGGCGCAGTACCATTGCTTATCACGGTCCTGAATCAGCAAGAGACGGCTGTTCGCGTTGGAGCCGCAGATGCCCTCGGGGGCATGGGGCCACGGGCAAAGGAGGCCATCGCGGCGCTCGCAAAAACGTTGAGCGACCCGGACCGGGAAATTTCTCAGCATGCGGCATCCGCTTTGGGACGCATCGGACCAGCGGCGGTGCCTGAACTCATCCGCGTTGCCAGGCGAGGAGACGGATACGCAACTGACAGCGCGGCAACTGCATTCTCGCAAGTCAACCTCAGGACCGATACCTGCATTGTTCGAGAGCTTGCCCGAACGGTGGGGGATGTCGATGAAGAGCCCGGTGTGCGAGGATTTGCCGCAAAGGCGCTGGGGAACATGCACGAGAATGCACAGCCGGCGCAATCAGAAATTATTCGCGCTTTAGGAGATGAAAATAATGACCTTCGAACAGCGGCACGATGGGCATTGGGTCAGATCGGGCCGACAGCCGTTCCCGCTCTCAGGGAAGCGCTGAAGGACGGCAGTCTCCGGACCCGCGCCGGCGCTGCATTTGCACTGGGCGCCATGGGCCCCGCTGCGGAAGACACGGTTCCTGCGCTATTGCAGGCGATGAAGGATGAGGACCGTACGGTGCGCATTGAAGCGATTTTGTCGATCGGGAAAATGCGGGCAACATCAAAGGCGGTTGTGCAGGCACTAAAGGAGGTGCTGGAGACGGACAAGGATGAAGTGGTCTGTCTCGATGCAGTACGGGTGTTGAGCAAAATGGACACGCCGGAGGCGAAGGAAGCTGTTATCAGATATAACAATAAAAATAGCCCGCAATGAAGTATCCCCCCTTTGTTTTCCCTTGAAGGGTGGTTGTGTGTGCAGAGCCCTCTCTTGTTTTGGAGAGGGCTTTTTTCTCTGGATGTTTCCCCATCAATCTGCTACTCTTTTGCCCATGACAAAACACCCGAGAGCTCGTAACCCCTGGTCGTTCCTTCCCTCGCTCTACTTTGCCGAAGGACTGCCCTATGTGCTGATCAATACGGTCTCGGTCATCCTGTACAAGCGTATGGGCATTGACAACGCGTCAATCGCCTTCTGGACGAGCTGGCTCTATCTCCCCTGGGTCATCAAGATGTTCTGGGGACCAGCCGTTGATGTCTATGCAACAAAGCGAAAGTGGATCCTCGGCACACAGGCCGCGATGAGCATCTCTCTGTTCGTCATTGCCTTCTCGCTCAGGACCGAGTCGTTCTTCTTTCTTTCCCTGGCGGCGTTCTGCGCAGGTGCGTTCATCTCCGCGACATACGATATCGCCACGGACGGGTTCTACATGCTCGCGCTCACGGAAAAGGAACAGGCACTGTTCGTGGGACTGCGTGCGGGGTTTTACCGGCTGGCGATGATCTTTGGCACCGGATTTCTGGTGTACGTTGCGGGCATGCTTGAAACCTCGACCGGAGATATATCCCGAAGCTGGTCAACGGTCATGGTCGCGTCCGGGTTGATCTTCGCAGCGGCGGCAGTATACCACAAATTTATGCTGCCGTTCCCCGCGGCTGACAGCGGCGGTCCCGGGAAAGAAAAGACAGAGGCTGCGTCATTTGTTGAGGTATTCAAAGCGTACTTTCGGCAGGAGAAGATCGGCGTCATGCTGGCATTCATCCTGTTCTATCGCCTGGGCGAGGCTATGCTCCTGAAGCTGGTCTCTCCTTTCCTGCTGGACAAGTCAGGCGTCGGCGGGCTTGGGCTCACCACCAGGGAGGTCGGTCTGGTCTACGGCACGGTGGGCGTTCTGTGTCTTGTAGCAGGCGGGATACTGGGGGGCTGGCTGATCTCACGGTTCGGGTTCAAACGTTGCGTCTGGCCCATGGTGATTGCCATGCATCTGCCGGACCTGCTCTTCGTTTATATGGCCCACGCACAGCCCGGCATCGGTCTTGTCTATCCGCTCGTGGCGCTGGAGCAGTTCGGCTATGGCCTGGGTTTCACGGTGTTTACGGTCTATCTCATGTACTCGGCGCAGGGAAGATACAAGACGTCGCACTACGCCATCTCCACGGGCATCATGGCCCTCGGCATGATGCTGCCGGGTTTCGTGAGCGGCTGGCTGCAGCAGTCCGTGGGATATACGACGTTCTTCATTATTGTGTGCGTGATGACGGTCCCCGGCATGCTGACGATACCGTTTTTGCCGAAGGACCGGATGGAGAAACAGTGATGAAATCACCACCGGGAAGCCGACAAGACCTTGCCATGGAGGCGTTGGCGTGAGTTACTCTTTCCACGACCCGGACAGCGCCCAACCCACAATTACGCCGATGAGCGGACCGATGGTTTCCCTGCCGAGGATGTTCATGACGCCCAGCACAATGAGCAGCGGGAGGGTGAAAACAATAGAAACGAATTGTATGGTTTTTGTCCCAATGACCGCGTTCTGCTTGATAATGAGATAAAAGATGCCCCCCAGTCCGCCTGCCATGATAAGCATCGCGATCACTGCGATCCAAAGCTGAAACATATTTTGACCTCCTCGAATGAATTCGATCATGAGGGGCCATTGTTCCCCTTCATAATCCGGCATTATAGGTCAAGTGAAGATCGTTTGTCAAAGACATCCGCGGGGTTCAGAAAGTTCAAAACAGAAACATTTACTGGTATCTTTTTTTAAAAGCAGGTAAAATATTCCTGTTGTTGCGGGTGATTTCCCGGACACGGTAAAAGACTTGCTATAATGGGCAATAAGGAGCAGGTATCAACAAGGTCCTGTCCTCATTCGGACTTATCATCGCGGCGGGATACGCATGGAGGTTCTTCAACCCCGGCGGGATTGACCGCAACCGGGTGCGTCACGCGCTGAGCGTGACGGTGTTCAATTTTTTTATTCCTCCGCTGGCCTTCGGCTTGATGGCGAGCGCCCCTGTCGACCGGAGCCTCATTTCCATACCGCTGACGGCGGCTGTCGTCGTCTTTGCATCCATCGCGGCCGGGTTTGCAGCATATCGGCTTCTGCCGTGGTTCAGGGAAATACCGCGGCCCGCTGTAGGGGCCATGATCATAGCAAGCGCCTTTGGCAACGTGATGTATCTGGGGCTTCCGGTCATCACCGAGATGCTCGGCGTGCAATATGGATATGTTGCGGTCCTGTACGATTTGCTCGCGTCAACACCGATCCTGCTGACGATCGGGGTGTTCATCGCCGCCCGGTATGGGAGCGGAAAGGCCGTGTCGGTCGGCGCATCGCTCAAGCGAGTGTTCCAGCTGCCGCCGCTCTGGGGAGTGGCCGCCGGCATTGCTGTCCGTCTTACCGGGATTGCAGTGCCGCTGCCGGTGCTGGATGCCGTCGGGCTCATGGGCAAGGCGGTGGTCCCGATCATGATCTTTACCGTGGGCCTGGCACTCGATTTCCGCGATGTAAAACGGCTTTCGATCGCGGTACCGGCGCTCGCGATCAAATTAATGCTTGCCCCGGTCCTGGCCTGGTGGATCGGCTCGCGGCTCGGGATAGGTGCCGACGTACTCAAAGCGACCACGATTGAGGGCGCGATGCCGGTGATGGTGCTTTCACTCGTGATCGCCGACGAGTTCGATCTGGATGTGCCGCTTTCTGCGGCGTGCATTACGGTTTCCACGGTTGCATTGTTCTTTACGATGCCGTTGATGATGAAGTTACTTTATTAGGTCAATTCGGAGAGGTCATGATGGACCCTAAACACGATCATACGCACGATCACGACGAACAGAGCGGACACGGTCATGCCGACCATGAGGAGCACGAACACGGCCTGGTCGACGTGACTATCCAGCTCGAGGATGAACATATTCCGGCGCTGGATGAGGTGGCCGCAGAGCTTACGAAAGAGCTGAAACAACCCTGGGACCGCGGTGCGGTGGTGCGGCTCGCCCTGAGCGAGTTTTTCTCGCGGCGCGGGAAGATCACGTAAAATCAATTCAAACTGCAAAAGTCAAAGTGCAAAGTTAAAAACAGAGAGACAGGTCTTTGCATTTTACATTTTGCATTTTGCACTATCACTTGAGGTCCTTATGGCCTATTCAGTCGTGAGCAAGCCGTACCTGATCGATATCCATGTGCACGGCGCAGGTGATTACGACACCCGCACGCGTCGGCAGGACGATATTCTCCACATGGCCGGGATTCACGGCGATCGGGGAACGTCGGCGCTTCTTCCCACGATCTATCCCGGTTCAATCGAGAGCATGCGTGAGAATATGGCCGCTGTGCAGCGAGCCAGGGACGCGCAGCGCGATGGCGCCAGGATCCTCGGCGTACACATCGAAGGCCCTTTCCTTAATCCCGAGCGTACCGGCGCGCTCGATGGGAAGAGTTTTGTTGATCCTTCGGTGGAATTGCTCTCGCGGCTCATTGAGGATTTCGAGAATCTCATCAAGATCATTACGATCGCCCCGGAACTGCCGGGCGCCCTCCGCGTGATAGAGCGTTGCCGCGAGAAGGGTTTTCTCGTGCACATGGGCCACAGCGATGCATCGTTCGAACAGGCCGAAGAGGGAAAGCGCGCCGGCGCCACCGGCATCACCCATGTGTTCAATGCCATGCGCGGCTTCCACCACCGGGAGCCCGGACTTGCCGGGTTCGGACTCATGGACGAGGATGTCTACGTTGAGGTCATCGCGGACATGGCACATCTGCACCCGCAGAGCCTCAAAATGCTTTTCGATATGAAAGCGCCTGATAAGATAATCCTCATCTCGGATTCCGTCAAAGGGCCGAACTGGGGAACCGGCCCTGTCCGGGGCGTGGGTGGCGCTCTCCTGGGGAGCGGCATTGCGCTGGCGGATGCGGTGAAGAACCTGGTTGCGCTCGGGGTACCTCAAGAGCGCGCGATCCAGTTTGCGGCAGACAACCCGAGGAGATATCTGGGGATAAACTCACATGATCTGGATACCCTGGTCGAAGTATAAGCCTGCTCTCAATTCACGTGACGAATGGTTTTGACCTTTGTCTGCCGGATCTTAGCTTTGTTTAGGATCGAGCGTTTCACCGGGCGTGTGTTCAGCGCTGTGTATTTGAACGGATTATGACCTATTCTATACAGAGCATCGAGTCCGAACGCCTTTCCATCCTGCTTAAAGTAGGGATGCGCCTGGCCGCTGAGCGCGATCTCGACCGTTTGCTCGGGATGATCATCGAGGAGACGACGGCGGTCATGGGCGCGGAGCGCAGTTCGCTTTTTTTGATCGACGCGGAAACGAACGAAATGTGGGCCAAGATCGCCCAGGGCGTTGATGTTGTGGAGATCCGCTTTCCGGTCGGGGTGGGAGTCGCCGGGATAGTAGGCAATGAGGGCAAGGTCATCAATATCGCGGATGCCTACAATGATGCCCGCTTCAATCCCGAGTTTGATAAAAGAACCGGTTTTCGCACCAGGAGCATCCTTTGCGTCCCGCTAAAAAAGATCATGGGAGAGACGATCGGTGCAATTCAGGTGCTGAATAAAAAGGAGGGAATGTTCCAGCAGGACGATGAAGCGCTGCTCACGGCGCTGGCAGCCCAGGCATCGGTGGCGATCGACAACGCGGACCTCTATAAAAAGCTGAACGAGTTGAACCGTTCTCTTGAAAGCAAGGTGCGCGAGAGGACCGAGGCGCTCCAGAACGCAAATGAACAGCTCACCACGCTGAATAAGGAACTGGAGCAGATAGCGATCACCGACCCGCTCACGAAGATATACAATAGACGCTATTTCATGGAGCGACTGAGGCAGGAGGTGAAGCGCGTATGCCGCTATGGTCCGCCGGTCTCGCTCCTCATGATCGATATTGACTTTTTCAAGAAGGTCAACGACACTTACGGCCACCTGGCAGGCGACACAGTCCTTGCCGGAGTGGCCATGCTCATCAATGAAAAACTGAGGGAAACGGATCTGATCGCGAGGTATGGAGGCGAGGAATTCTGCCTGCTCGCCACGGGCACGGAGCAGCCGGGCGCAGAGATCCTTGCCGAGCGTATGCGCAAGCTCATCGAGGATGCGGAGTTCGAACACGGTGCCGATCATATCAAGGTTACCATCAGCATCGGCATCGGCACGTGGGAAGAGTCGCTCGCGGAAGATTTCGAGGCGCTCATCCGTTGTGCCGATGCAGCGCTTTACCGGGCGAAAGATCAAGGGAGGAACCGGGCCTGTGCTTGAAACCGCACCTGCATTTGGCTTCATGCGGCGGAAAACGAGATATTGTTTCTCTAACGCAGTTGACTATTACTTCCTGATTGGCTAATATACCTCTCAACGCTGAAGGCGTGTATCGAATAGTGAAGATTGGAAACTGAATATTTTTATATTTCGGGGGATTGGCTTTCGTATTTATCTAAAATTGTCGATCTTCAATTTCCCGTAAAGGAGTAATCATGTCCCATCCACATACGGAAAAAGCGCCGCATGGCCACGGCCAGCCTGGCGGTGAAAAAAAGTATCTTCCCCGGTTGATCGCCTGGGAGGTTACCCGAAGTTGCGTGTTGAACTGCGTCCATTGTCGCGCCGCGGCGCGGTACGGCCCGTACCCGGGCGAGCTGAACACGGAGGAGTGCTTCCGGTTCCTGGACGATGTCAAGTCCTTCAGTGACCCGATCATCATCCTGACCGGCGGCGAGCCGATGATGCGGCCCGACATCTACGACATCGCCAAGCACGGCACGAAGCTTGGCCTGCGCATGGTCATGGCGCCCTGCGGCCTGCTCGTGACCGAGGAACTGGCGCAGAAGATGAAGGATTCGGGCATCATGCGCGTCTCGCTCTCGATCGACGGCGTGGATGCAAAAAGCCATAACGCCTTCAGGCGAGTTGAAGGCGCCTTCGAAGGTGTGATGAAGGCCATTGAGAACTTTAAAAAGGTCGGCATGGAATTTCAAGTGAACACGACGATCACGAAGCATAATGTGAAGGACCTGCCGAAGCTTCTTGAGATGGTGATCGGGCTGGGCGCTGTTGCCTATCACCCGTTCCTGCTTGTCCCGACGGGGCGCGGCAAGGACCTCATAGACCAGGAGATCCCGCCTGCGGAATATGAGAGCACGCTTAAATGGTTCTATGAGATGCGGGACAAGGTGCCGATCCAGTTCAAGCCGACCTGCGCACCTCACTATTACCGTATTTTCCGGCAGGGTGAGAAGGAAAAGGGCAAGGTTGTCACACCCGAATCCCATGGCTTCGATGCGATGACAAAGGGCTGCATGGGAGGCCAGAGTTTTGCATTCGTGTCGCACATGGGCAAGGTCCAGATCTGCGGTTTCCTTGAAGAAGAGGCCGGCGACATCAGAAAAGAGCCCTTTTCAAAGATATGGAACAACTCGCAGCTCTTCAAGGAGATGCGCGACCTCGACCACTACCACGGCAAGTGCGGCATTTGCGAATATCGCAGGGTCTGCGGCGGCTGCAGGGCCCGTGCATTCGCCATATCCGGCGATTACCTCGCGGCCGAGCCTTTCTGCACCTACGATCCGGTGAAGGCCAGGTAATTTCAGACGGTGTTATAACAGGGAGATCGCGGTTCCAGCCCCGCGGACAATGGGGCCGGCCGTAACAAAGGAAAAGCCAGATCAAAAACTTTACACCGGCACGGCGGATGACCCCCGTTGGAAATCTTCCGCACATTCGAGTTCGTACAGTTCAAACACATCGCCAGGAGGCAGACCATGAAGAAGATGCTCATCGCTATCGACGATTCACCCAACGCATCCAAGGCCGTGGAGTATGTTGCTCAGCAGTTCGCCGGGACTGGCGACCTCGAAATCGAGCTTGTACACGTGCTGCCGAACCTTCCCGCCATATTCTGGGACGAGGGGCACATCCTGTCCACTGAGGAGAAGCAGGACCGGAAAAAGGTCGTTGACAAGTGGCTCGCTGGTCAAAAGGCGAGGATGGAGCCGGTGTTCAAGAAGGCCGTTGATGCGCTGACCGGCAAAGGCATAGATCGCCGGCAGATCACGATGAAGTCTCTCTCCGATTCCACTGATGTGGCCGAGAGCATACTTGAAGAAGCGAAGGACGGCGGCTATCAGACGATCGTGGTGGCCCGGAGAGGGATCGTCTCGGGAAATCACCTCCTCATGGGCAGCGTCACGAACAAGATCATTACCCTGGGGAGCGGGGTGGCGGTCACCATAGTCGAGTAAGTGATCCGGCGGGTGATGACCCGGGAGCAATGAGTACCGGCGGCACGTTACGTTGCATCTTTTTCCCCGCAATCTGTCCCTCATCTCATCGGAATACCCGTTTGTCTTTTTTTTATGACGCGGGTAAAACCGCGGCAGGTGCCTGATGTGCAATGGTCAATCAGGCGAAGCGCCACGGGATCCGGCCTCTGACAAAAGGGACCACATGAAAAAACAATTCCTGAACAGTGCGCTGATTCTTCTTGTCTGCACGATCTTTTTTTTCATAGTTGCCTCATCAGCGGCGTACGCCAAACCCGACACTGCGATGGAGGTCAATTACGAACCCGTCAAGGCGGCTGTCTCCCGGCTGATCACCAAAGAGATGAAAAAGAACGATGTGGTCGGACTGAGTATCGCGCTGGTGGACGACCAGCAGGTGGTGTGGGCAGAAGGCTTCGGATATGCTGATGAAAAAAAAGAACTGCACGCGACTGCTGAGACAGTTTACCGGATCGGGTCTCTTACCGGACTCTTTACGGCCACCGCTGCCATGCAACTTGCCGATCAGGGCAGAATCGACATCGACCAGCCCCTGCAAAAATATCTTCCCGAATTCTCGATCCGCTCCCGATTCAACGGCAGCGGACCCATCACCCTCCGGAGTTTACTGACCCACCACTCCGGCCTGCCGTCAAATATCCTGAAGGGGATGTGGAACAACCGGCCGGAACCGTATACGAATGTGGTAAAGCTGCTCAAGGAAGAGTACGTCGCGAATCCGCCGGATGTCGTGTTCTCCTATTCCAGTGTGGGAACGACCCTGATCGGCCATGTGGTGGAAAAGGTGAGCGGCCGCGAATATGTTTCGTATATCAATGAATCACTTTTGCGGCCGCTCGGCATGGCCCATACCGGATTCACTCCTGATCAGGGGGCGAAGGGGCCTTTGTCCAGAGGTTATCATAAAGGCAGGGAAATGGACGACCCGCTCTTGCGCGATGTCCCGGCCGGCGGAATGCAGTCGACCGTGCTGGACCTGGGACGCTTCATACAAATGATCAACGCAAGAGGGACCCTGAACGGAAATCAGGTTTTGAAATCCGACACGCTGGCGGAAATGCTCAAGCCCCAGAATGCGAATATCCCCCTCGACCTGGGACTGCGCACAGGTCTCGAATGGGCGCTGAGCGGTCTTGGCGATATCGATATTCAGAACGCAGGGGCGGTGGCACATCATTCCGGAGCAACGATGTTGTTTCGCAGCCAGATCATTGTCCTGCCCGAGCACCGGTTGGGAGTGGTCGTGCTGTCAAATTCATCCTCATCCTCCCGCCTTGTGAACAAGGCCGCGGCACAAGCGATCACACTTGCACTCGAGGCAAAGGCCGGCATTAAACAGCCTCAGGCAAGAAAACCCGTGGAGAGGGAAGCTCCGCTGCAGCAGGAGGTATTGCGTGAATACACTGGACAGTATGCCTCCCTGGCCGGCCTTGTCGAGATCAAACCAAAATCGGACCACCTGCATGCCGAGGTCATGAACCGGACCTTCCAGCTTGCACCGTGCGCCGATGAAGGTTTCAGCGTGAAATTCAGACTCTTCGGGTTGTTCACGATCAGCCTCGGAGAACTTGACTACTACGAACTGTCGCGCGCCGCAATAGCCGGCCACGAAATACTTAAAGCGAGCACCAAGCACCGGGACTTTCTTGTCGCTGAAAAAATCTCTCCCGCACCGGTTCCGGAATCATGGAAAAAGCGGGTCGGTGAATATCGGATCGATAATCAGGGGGATGATTTTCCTCTTCTCGAGGATATCCATTTCCGCTATGAAGACGGCCTGCTTCTCGCGGAATGCTCGGTTCCATTCTTCTTTAAGGGGATGGCCCGTTTTCCCTTGAGGCCGATCTCCGACACCGAGGCGATCGTCGCAGGCCTTGGGCACGGCATGGGTGAGACGATCCGGGTCATCCAGATGAACGGCAGAGAGGCGCTGGTCTATTCAGGATATGTGCACGTGAAGAACGGGGAATAAAAGCGCGGGAATGAGCATGCGTGGGATTGAAAAATTATCCAGGAACGAAATGAAAACCCTGACCGCGGGTGTTGTTCGGCTTTCCCGGCTGTTGACCAGTGAGCGTGAAGATCTTCCCGCGGCCTATCTCAAGGACGAGGGACTTCGGAAGGCGTATCGGGCCTATTTTCTTCCATCGAACCTCTCCAAGATATACAAGCCTCTCCGGGAATTGTCCCTTCATCCCCGGGATCTGCTCTCAAAATCAAAGCTGCGCATCCTTGACATCGGCGCCGGGCCCGGTACGGCATTACTCGGAGTGCTGGCGTTTTTCTCTCAACAGGAACAGAAAAAGCCACAGCTTGATTTCACGGCCGTTGATCAGGTGGGGGGCAATCTGAAGATAGCCGAGGAGCTTTTTTCATCCTCCCGTTCAACGCACAAACTCGATGCGTCATTGAAAACACTGCACGCTGACATCGAAGGACTGGAAAATCTTTTGCATGGAGATTTTGATGTGATCATCCTGTCGAATGTCATGAACGAGCTGTTTGCCGGAGATGAAGGAAGGACCGGAAAACGGGCAAGCATCTTGGATACCATCTTAAAAAAGTTCCTTGCCGGTGACGGCAGTTGTATTATCATCGAACCGGCCCTGCGGGAGACCTCGCGCGAGATGCTCAAGGTCAGGGATGCCATGCTGGAGAAGGGATTTCGTGTATATTCCCCCTGTTTCTTCATCGGTAATTGTCCGGCGCTTGCGAACCCCAAAGACTGGTGTCATGAGGACATTCCCTGGGACCCGCCCCCCCTGGTAAAAGAGATCGACAAGCTGACCGGGCTCCGCAAGGACTCCCTTAAGTTTTCCTATCTCGTACTGAGAAAGGATGGACTCTCGCTTTCGGATGTCTGCGGTTCGAACAGCTTCCGTGTGGTGAGCGATCCCCTGGTTTCGAAGGGCAAGCGGGAACTGTACGTTTGCGGGCCTGGCGGCAGGCGACTGGTCACGAGGCTGGATAAGGACGCAACTCCGGGAAACGAACACTATGAGACACTGAAACGGGGCGACTGCATCCGATTCGAGGGGCTGATCGATGAAGGGAAGCGGTTCAAGATTGGGAAAGAGACGGCAGTGTCTTATGCGGAATGGCCCAACTTGTCGGCGTCAGCGCAAGAGTAGTTGGTTCTTGCTTCTCACCCGTATTTACCGTATGATTCTGTCCCTATGAGCAGATACCGACCTCCACAGACACCGGGTTCCAAATACATAACACCTGAAGGCAAGAAGCGCCTGAGCGACGAGTTCGAATTCCTCTGGCGGGAAAAGCGTCCTGAAGTGACCGCGGCGCTCGCCGCTGCTGCTGCAGAGGGAGACCGGTCCGAGAATGCGGAGTATATCTACCGCAAGAAGCAGCTGCGCGAGATCGACAGCCGCATCCACCATCTCAAGGACCGGCTGGAGCATATCGTTGTCGTGGACAGCGCGCCGACCGATCCGTCAAAGGTGTTCTTCGGCGCCTGGGTGCGGCTTGAGGATGACGAGGGGAACGTTGCCGAATACCGCATCGTGGGCCCCGACGAGTTCGACCCGGCGAAGAACCTGATCAGCATGGACGCGCCCATGGCCAGGGCGCTGATGAAGAAGACCGAGGGCGATGAGGTGATGGTCAAGCGACCGAAGGGCGATACCGTGTTCACGATCGTGCGCGTGCAGTATAAGCCGTTTGAATAAAACCGAACTTTCTGTAACTATTCTGGTCAAAAACCGAGTCAGCTCGCGCAAAGCCGCAAAGTCGCAAAGGAATGCAGGTCTTGTACCCATGCTGAATCAGGCTTGATTGTTTTTTTATGAACCTGGCAAGTTTCCCATTTTGTTGACGTTCTTTGCGACTTTGCGGCTTTGCGCGAAAAGATTTGGCATTTGTTGCGGTCGTACCCGAGTAGATACAGCGTTATTTCAATTAATTAGAATTTCATCATTATCTCGCTATGAACCTCATCCTTCTTTTCCAAGACGACTTCATCGACAATACAATCGTTCGACTCCAAGGCCGACGGCTCAAGCATGTTCTTGAAGTTCACCGCGCTTCGGTCGGGGATGAGCTCTGCGTCGGTGTCCTGAACGGACGGATCGGCTTCGGGACGGTCACGCTCCTGAATCAATCGGCCCTGGAGATGGA
>JBARBN010000077.1:0-1708 GCA_049793155.1 Nitrospirota bacterium | reverse complement strand
CTCTGGATCGCCATGGAACTTGCCACGCTCTCCACGGTCCTGCTCGTGTCTCTCTACCGTACCCCTGCGGCCATCGAGGCTGCCTGGAAGTATTTTATTCTCTGCGGCGTTGGCATCGCCCTTGCGCTGTTTGGGACCGTGCTCTTGTATTTTGCCGCGGAAAAGGTGCTGGGAGCTGGCGGTGCGGCCCTCCACTGGACGAACCTGAGCAAAGTGAGCAATCAGCTCGAACCGACCATCCTGTCCCTTGCCTTCGTGTTCCTCATGGTGGGATACGGCACCAAGGTGGGTCTCGTGCCCGTTCACAACTGGCTTCCTGATGCACACAGCGAAGGCCCCACGCCCATCTCCGCGGTGCTCTCGGGACTCCTGCTGAATATCGCTCTGTACGCGCTGGTCCGGTGCAAGGTCCTCGTGGACGGGTCCACCGGCACCCACCACTCAGGGGACATCATGATGGGCTTCGGCATTCTCTCTATCATGGTCGCATCTTTTTCGCTGCTCCGTCAAAAGGACATCAAGCGGTTGTTCGCCTATTCTTCCATTGAGCACATGGGCATCGCCACGTTCGCCTTTGGTCTCGGAGGGCCGGTAGCGACCTTTGGGGCACTGCTTCACATGCTGGTCCACAGCCTGACCAAGTCTTCCATCTTCTTTACGGTGGGGCACGCCTCTCAAATGCACAGAACGCAGGACATGGACTCGATCAAAGGCCTCATCAGGGGCAATCCGCTCGTGGGTTGGGGGATGGCGATCGGAGTAATGGCGATAGTCGGCATGCCGCCCTTCGGAGTATTTACGAGCGAGTTCCTGATCCTCACCGCAACGATCAAGGACGCGCCGCTTCTGGCGCCGTTCCTTCTTCTGGGGCTTGGGGTGTCCTTTGCAGCCCTTTTCCGAAAGGTCCAGCCGATGGTCGCAGGCGAGATCCCGGCTTATCAGCATTCGATCAAGGCTGCTCATACACCGGTCATCCTGCACATGCTGGTGGTCCTTGTTCTCGGCTTGTATGTACCGAAATTTCTTGCCGGCTGGTTCACTACGACGGCGAGTCTGTTGAAATGAACGAAGGACGATTAGATACAGTTCGGAGTTTTGAGTTCGGAGTTCGGAGAAGAGCAACGATGAACGAGGGACGTGGGAAGAGGGACGCGCAAAGAATTTGCGTCTTGTGAGCGGGAACGATCACTTCTCGTCCGGCAGTTTAATTAATTGCGAGAATTAAGATGAGCAGATTGCAGGACATAGTCATAGCGGCCCTTGGAACTGATGCGGCACAGGATGAATCACTGTATCCTGCATCGGTGATATCGCTCGCGGTCCCGCGGGAAAAGTTCGCCGTTGCGGCAAAGGCGCTCAAGAAAGACTACGCCTTGCTCGCGGCCGAATGGGCAGTGGACGAGACCCCTTTCACCCGGGGGTTCGGGATATACGCCTGTTATCGAAAGGAGTCGGAATACCTTATCATCAAAACCAGTTCGCCTGTTGATGACCCGACATTCCCGAGCCTGACGAAAAAGTTCGTTCCCGCGTACCGGTTCGAGCGCCAGATGAGGAGTCTCATGGGCGTGATCCCCGTCGGGCACCCGGACCCGCGGCCCTGGATAAAGCATGAGGACTGGCCCGAAGACGCCTGGCCGCTCAGAAAGTCCTTTGACGCTTCGAAACGTTTGGAGCGGGTTTACGGCGAATACCGCTGGATACGCGC
>JBARBN010000076.1:0-28895 GCA_049793155.1 Nitrospirota bacterium | reverse complement strand
GGCATGGTATAAAAGGAGCCCAACATGCTTACCCTCAATGTAGCGGCAGCCTTACTTGTCTTTGTATTCACTACCGTGCTCACCATCGCAGGCGTGGGATCGGCGTTCATCGTGATACCCACGTTCTACTGGCTCGGCGTACCGCTTACGGAGGCAATGGCCATTGGCCTGCTGTTGAACGCCATCAGTATGACCTTTGCTTCGGCCAACTATATCCGCTACCAACTCGTTCTTTTCCGCACGGCCTTGCCCGTCATCGTGCTTGCCATCGTCTTTTCTCCTCTGGGTGCATATTCAACACGATACTTCCCGAAGAATGTGCTGATCCTGCTGTTCGTGATCTTTCTCGTCTTCGCTGCATCGATGATGCTTTTTTATAAGCCGAAGAAGAAAACGGAGGGGCGTGGAGACGGTGAGAAGGAACTCAAGACCGGCATCGGTCTCGGCATCGGGGCCGGATATCTCGGTGGTCTCTTGGGAGTCGGCGGTGGAAACTTCATTGTTCCGGCTCTCGTGTGGCTCGGCATCGACCCAAAAAAAGCATCGGCAACTACTGCCTTCATCGTTGTCTTTTCGTCGCTCTCGGGATTCTTCGGCCACGCGGCCTTGGGGTCCATCAACTGGAACCTGCTTACATTCGCGGCAATCGGATCAATCGCGGGAGCGATACTCGGCTCCTGGCTCATGCACAAGAAGCTCGACGCCGGGCAGGTGAAAAAGATCATCGGCATCGTGCTCTACGCCATCGCGGCAAAGATGGCATGGGGACTGTTGTGACCGTGGTTTTTTTACTGTCCTCGTGGGAAGCATTATGAACTGAGTATTCTGAAAGTGACATCATGTACGCCGCAGGTCGGCAATATTGAGGTGAACGATAAAACCGGCTCAAAGGAGGGGCAATGAGAAGAAAAAGTATTGTAAGTGTTGTGGTTGTAGTGTCGCTGCTGTTCATCGTTTCAACCGCTTTCGCAGGACCCTGGAGGGGCTGGCGCGGGAGCGGTGGGTGGGGCATGGGATCGCAATACCAGCGGATGTACAATCCCGCGACGGTCGAGACCCTGTCCGGCACGGTGGAATCAGTCGACAAGGTCACGCCGATGAAGGGCATGCACACAGGTGTCCATGTCATGCTCAAAACCGACAAGGAGATGATCTCCGTCCATCTCGGTCCGGAATGGTATGTTGAGCGGCAGGACGTGAAGATCGAAAAGGGTGACAAGATAGAGGTGAAAGGCTCGCGGGTTACTTTCGCTGACAAGCCCGCTATTATTGCCGCTGATGTGAAGAAGGGCGACAGTACCCTCGTGCTGAGAGACAGCAGCGGGATTCCTGCATGGGCAGGATGGAGAAAATAGAAATGTGACAGCGGCCCCGTTCTGAGCCGGGGCGGGGCCGTATTTTGCGGAGATCCGATTATGATATCTATGATGCCTTCGTTATTGCCATTAATCCAGCTCGCGTTGCTTAGGGATACTTCTCTCCGCTCGAAAGTTTAGCTGAGAGCTCTATCGTTACATCCGTCTCGGCGCTACAGCACGAAGAGAGGGAAAAGATGAAAAAAGTTTTGGCGGTCTTTGTGGCTCTCACAGTAAGCATGTCCGGAACCATTATTTTTGCCGCAGAGGAAGAACCGTCATTTGTCAGGGGAAACATAGAAATGTACGGTATGGCGAAGCTCTCGGTGGATTTTATCAACACAGGTGGACAAGCGCCGGCGGACACGAAACTCTTTAAAGTTTCCTCCAACTCGTCGCGTTTCGGCCTCAAGGGTTCCGGAGACCTTGGAAACGGCCTGAGCGCAATAGCCCAGGTAGAACTCGGCATCAACATGGACGGGACGACGTCGAGTGTCGTGACCTCGGTTACAACGTCTGGCGGATCAGCGACCAGCACAAAAACAACGGATGTAAATACCATATCTTTTCGAAACACGTTTGCAGGTTTGCGTTCAGAAAGGTGGGGTACATTGCTTTTAGGAACGTACGACACACCATACAAGATATCGACCGGAAAGCTGGACCCATTTTTAGAGACAATGGGCGATTACAATTCCATCATATCGAGCATCAACGGCAAGGTGAATTTCGACCTGCGGTTCAAGGACACGGTCGTTTACCTATCGCCTGTTTGGGGCGGGTTGATGCTCATGGCTTCAACGAGCACGTCGGGCATGGAAGCTAGCAACGGCGCAACAGGCAATCCGCAGGCGTACTCGACCTCGGCAGCGTATACTGCCGGACTTCTTTACGCTTCTCTTGCATACGAAATCCACAGGAACGGTTTTACAGATGGGGATAAATCAGGGAAAATGAAGAACACCGGCACAAAGGCGGGTTTGGGCTTTACCGCGGGGGATACCAAAATCGGGCTTGTATACGAATCTCTCAAGGACTACACTGCTGATTCTGCGAACAGCCGCGATGCCTATTATCTCGCCGTGAGCCATACCCTCGGCAAGGAAACGATTAAGCTTGCCTGCGGAGTTGCCACAGATGGCAAAAATCCGGCAACGAAAACCGGCGCGACACTGGCAGCGATCGGTGTAGATCATGCCTTTTCCAAGTGGACCACTGTTTATGTTCTTTACGCCGCTGTGAAGAATGACGCGGACGCCACCTACGGCATCGGCACAGGTGGCGCGGGCGGTGCTTATGTACCCGGGGCTGGTGAGGATCCGTCGGTTTTTTCCGTAGGGTTAAATCAAAGCTTTTGATACTCAAGTCGCTTATCCTTGCTTTTATGGTTGCGGCGGCCTCGTTCCGAGCCTGGGCGGGACCGATTATTTCGGAGGACGGGTTATGAAAGCTGTGATGCTCTCGGTTTTGCCGTTCATTCTGCTTTCGTCGCAGGCCTTCGCTCAAGAGCCCATGCCTAAAACTGTCTCGATCGGGGCGGATGTTGCCGAGGAATGGTTTTTCCCGGCGTGGCTCGGGGCTGCCCCCTATGCCCCGGTGTTTGAGGTCCGGGACACTGAAAACAAGTACGGCAGATATGCCAAACAGACGAAAACAATCACGATCAAGGACCTGATCAGGTTCCACGGACACTTTTGCGGCGGGCTGGTGGAAAACGCGGCCTCGCTTCGGGTCGCATTTGATCTTCTCTTTCCGGACAGGATCATCGACCGAACGGACCTCAGGATCGCGTCGAACAATTCAGCCTGTGGCGGCGATGTCGCTGCCTATCTCACGGGCGCACGGGTGCGCTTCAATACTCATGTCATAGACAAGGCACTGACCGAAAGCGAATTCTATATGCAGCAGGTATCGACGGGAAAGACGGTCCATGTGAAGCTCAACCCCGTTCTGTATCCCAAAGACGTCAAGACCCAGATGAAGAAGATCGAGTCCGGCACGTTCGCGCCGAAGGACATCGATCTTTTTCAGGAACTCCAGTGGTCCTATGCGAAACGCTTGGTCAACAGACCTCTGGCGGAATCGTTCATCACTGAGAAGGTAATGGACTATAAATGGCCGGAGCCCGCCTGCCGCGACCTGGGGAAAAGAAAGGACAACGATTACAAAAATGTGCCGGTGAAATAATGCTGGGAAGATCAGTGTATGATGCGATGGACCGGCTATTGCCGTCAGACAAAAGGAGATTCATGAAGCGAGCGGGAACTAACGTGGTTAACAAGAGAACGATCAAGAAAGACTGCATCGAAGATTTTATCAAATCGGTACCTGTACTTCTTCATCTCAGCGATGAGGCACTTGGAGAAGTGAGAAAACATCTCTACAAGAAACAGTATGCCACGGGGAAAAAAATTTTCGAGAAGGGGGACCCTATCTCGACGCTTTATATCGTCGAGGCGGGAAAGATCGAGATATATAAGACCGACGATGAAGGCAGGAGACTGACAATGTGGTATATCAGCCCGGGTGAACTCTTTTGCGTGCCTACGCTTCTGTTTGGCACCGCCATTGCCAGTGCTGAAGTGGTCAAGGACGCGGTGATGTACTGTCTGGATAAAAGCGCTTTCGACGATCTTGTCAGTCGATTTCCGGAGTTTTCCGCCGGTCTGCTTCGCTGTCTTTCGAGCAGGATACAGAGCTACTCCAACTCCGTCGAGGCATTCGCCTTTACCGGCACATCAGGCCGTGTGGCGGACATCCTTTTGCGATATCGAGCAATTGACGCCAAGGGAAACGCCGTGTGCCAGCTTTCTCAGAACGAGATCACCTCGTTGGCAGGAGCCCGTCGGGAGACCGTTTCCAGAACGCTGAACAAATTTAAGAAAGAAAATATCCTCAAGATCGAGCGCCACAAAATCCTTATCCTTGATATCAAGGGGCTGAAGAGAAGGGCTCTCCAGGATTCTGAACAAAAAAGAGGAGAGGGCGATGAAAACCCTCTCCCCAAGTGAGGAGGATAATGGGGAGTCGTTATTCTCCAAGTTTTGGTGCTCCCCATTTGAGATGATATGAGTTCTTTTTGCCCGTGGTTTCTTTCTTGTCTTCTGCCGCGTCTGACCCTTTCCGCGTGATTTCGTTGTTATACAATTCACGAAAATGAGCTTTTCCCCCTGCCTCGGGGTTTTCTGTTCCGGTTGTCTGCGCCTCAATGTTCGTCACGGCATCCACCGATTCTTCCAGGGTTACCTGCTGCGTTTTCCCTGAGCTGAACCGGATGATCAGCGAGTCCGCATTTGAAAAAGTGCTCCCGAGAAGACAACCGGCAGTGAACGAAATAATCATCAACGCTTTGACCTTTACAGGTTTCATTCCCGTGCACTCTCGTTTGGTTAGATCACGATCTGGAACATGAGCCGGACGGTCCGGAAGTCTTTAATTTTTGTGTTCGGATCGGTTATCCCGAACAGAGTGGTTTCATGACCAAAATCGGTTTCCAGATACTCAAGCGTTGTACGTACGTTCTGATGCTTGATGTAATAATTTATGCCGACGCCCTTCTGGTCTATCGTCTGCAAATTAACGCCCAGGAGGTGGGCGAAACGCCACCGTTCATATAAGATGTAGGGCTGGATTTTTCCTTCCTTCCCGATCGTAACAGGCAGCATATACGCGAGCTTGCCGTATCCGCCTTCCTTCTGACCGTTCAGTCCCGCAACAATGGTGTTCCTATCGGCAGGGTTAGCGTTGGTTTGGTAGGCGTTACGGAAATCGATCTTCAAGTATTGTCCGTCCAGCGTTACTAATCCAAAGGGAAAGGGGTATTCAAACATGAGGTCAGCTGCATAGGCCGTATAGTCGGCAGTCTCCTGGTTTCTCAGCGTGGTTGTATCAGTAGCCCCGACATAGCTGACGTTTTTATACACGGCAGCCTTCTCAAATGCCGCCCCGGCGCCGAGAGTCAGTATCTTTTTTTCACCGAAATAGGTGCCCATGTAGCCCGAACCCGGTTCGGGATCCAGGAATGCGTAATGGAGACGGCCTACGTACTCCAGGTTGCTCGATGGTTCCGGAGAGGACGTAGAGGTAGAGGGCAGGGGAAGGACCGTCTGTCCTGGAACTGTCCATTTGAATACGCCTTCCCTGCCTTCCAGGGCACCGGCCCAATATTTCAGTTTTTCGTCACCGAAGGAACCCCACAAGACCAAGCCTGTATCTCGGGTGAATTTAATGGCGGAGCCTCCGAAGGGCGTATAAACGAACATGGACCGGTCGAGGCTGAGCGGGGCAAAACAATCGTCCAGGTTCGCCCGGGTTAGGGGGATTTTGGTCAAGCCGAGCTTCATATTCACGGCTTCGCTGAAATTTCCAATAACATAAGCATCTATGATGCGTACATCGCGGTCATTCGAATCGTTCACCTGTGAAAAGGTATAGCCGGCCGGGGTCTTGGTAGTGCTGGCATTGCCGCAGGTCTGGAATTTCATGCCCCACACTTCATCGAGCATTCCGGTCAGGCTGAGCCGGTTCCTCTGGAAGTGGATGTCGGTCCTGTTCGAATCCCCAGTCGGTCCTGAACCGATATCCGTGTTTTCGACATACACTTGGGTCTTAATGTCCATCTGGATATATCCACCCTCTTCACCAAAGTCGATGCGCGGGCCTGCGTGGATGGACGGGACGTAAAAGAGACTGGCCAAACCACACAAAACGCATATTGCAATTACTCTTATCTTTCTCATGACATGCTCCCCCTTTTTGAGATGAATTCTGATCGCTGTATTATATATAACGAAAGGATAAACTAACTTCAATGACACCAGTCACGACGATATGTGACATTGGTCACACTTTTAATGATCAGTGTTGTCGGCGGGCGGACGGAGTGCATCGTGAGTCGAAAGATGTTAAGAATTTCTTCCCGTATTCGAAACGTGTCATTAGTGCATCGTTGAGTGACGTTTTTCTGGTATTTTGTTTATACCCAGAGAGAAAAACCGGGAGAATATATCTATTTATCAAGGTCATACGTCATGATGTCGTAAAAGGCAAAAAAGTATTACATGGATAAAAAACAGTTGCGAAAGGTCGAATATAGGGGTATTATAAAAAACTTGAAAAAATGATACTAATTACTATATGAGTTCGGTTCTCAGAGAATGAAGGAGGATGCATGGTAAATATAACAGACGGTGCTGTAAACAAGTTTAAGGAAGTCGTTCTAAAGCAGGGTAATGCTGGAGATGGTGTAAGGCTATTCGTCGTGCCGGGCGGCTGAAGCCCCTCATTGGCTATGGACATAGCCAAAGCCGCCCAGATGGGCGATAAGACCCTTGAGATGCAGGGCCTGAAGGTTTTCCTGGAGGAGCGGGCTCACGAAATGTTGAAGAGCACGAATATCGATTTTCAGGAAGGTCAGGGTTTTGTGCTGACTGGTATGCAACCGAGTTCATGCGGTTCGTCCTGTAGCTGTTAAACAGAGACCTATACTATTATATTGCAAGCCGCTGTCCTGATTATGAGGACAGCGGCTTTTTTATGCACGGATGTTCACGCTTGTTTGTCCTCCCGCCTTACACTTCCAAGAAAATAACCCGGCTTTTTTGATAGAATAGAGAGAGAAACCCACTCAAAACGAAAACGATCTGCGCTCAACAAGGTCTTATCAAGGTGGACGTAATTCTCATGCCGCTTCTCGAGGTCAACAACGTCGTTTATGGTGTCGGGTCGGACGGGGTAAAGCCCATCCTCTCAGGGTTGTCCATTGCTGTTGAGCCTGGAGAGGTACACGCGCTTCTCGGCACGAACGGTACGGGCAAGAGCACGCTCGCATACCTCATCATGGGCTGCGAAGGATACCGGCCGTCATCAGGAGAGATCCGTTTCAATGGTTCAGTGGTGAATGACCTTCCGATCTATGAACGTGCCCTGCTCGGCATTACCATGGCATGGCAGGAGCCGGTTCGGTTCGAGGGGATCACGGTCGGAGATTACCTCACCATGAAACACCGGGAGGCCGATCCCGCACCCTACCTTCAGCTCGTCGGTCTTTCGCCGGAGCTCTATGTGCACAGGATGGTCGATAAATGCCTGAGCGGAGGTGAACGCAAGAGGATCGAACTTGCTTCGGCCCTTGCGCTGAACCCGAAGCTCGCGATCCTCGATGAGCCCGATTCGGGCATCGATATGCTCTCGATCCAGGACGTTATTCATGTGATCAATGCATTCAAGAAGAACGGCACCTCGGTACTGCTCATCACCCACCGAGAGGAGATCGCCAGTATAGCTGATCAGGCATCACAGCTGTGCCACGGCAAGATCATCTGTTCCGGAGGCCCGGAAAAGGTAGCTGAGCATTATAAAACACAGAAGTGTATGACCTGCGCAAAGATGGAGTGCCATGTCAGAACTTGATGAACTCATGAAGGCATTCGGCGAAGCGGGCGGGGACAAAGGCGCGCTCGCGGACGCCGGGACGGCGCACCTTGCCGCAAGCGGCCATGCCATCCTCAGTTCAAGGACCGTTGAAGGGCTCGACGTCGATGTCAGGGAGACCCGCAGGGGAATTTCCGCGCGCCTTCGCGTGCATGAAGGCGTGAAGCTCCGGAAGCCCGTCCACCTCTGCTTCGGCGTGCTTCACAAAAAGGGAACGCAGGAGATCAAGATGGATGTAAGGCTCGAAAAGGATTCCTCGGCAACCTTCATTGCCCACTGCATATTCCCGAATGCCGAGAAGGTGCGTCACCTCATGGATGCCGTGGTGGAGATCGGAGAGGGGGCCGAGATGCGGTATTCCGAAACGCATTATCATGGTCTGTTCGGTGGCATCGAAGTAGTGCCGAAGCTTGCGGTAAAGGTCCATAAGAACGGGAGGTACTTCACCGACTTTACGCTCACTACGGGCAGGGTGGGCAAGCTTGGGATCGATTATGCAGTTGAGGCCGGCGAGAATGCGGTGGTTGAGCTCACGGCGCGGGTCTTTGGCCATGAAAGCGATGAAATAACGATTCAGGAAAAGGTCGTGCTGAATGGAGAAAATGCGCGCGGGCTCATCAAGGCCAGGGTCGCGATCGAAGACGATGCCATTGCCGAAGTCAGGGGCATTACCGAGGGCAATGCAGCAGGCGCCCGGGGGCATGTGGACTGCATGGAGATCGTGAAAGACAGGGCCGTGGCAAAAGCCTATCCGCTCGTGCAGGTGACCCATCCCCTTGCAAAGGTGACGCACGAGGCGGCGATCGGCAGTGTTGACAAGCGGCAAATGGAAACACTCATGGCGCACGGCCTTTCGCCCGAAGAGGCAGTGGATGTGATCGTGAAGGGGATATTGCGTTAACAGTCCCTGACTCTGTTCCAGGAAAAAACGTTAGCAGTTCTTCCTAGTCAGGTCTTTCTGCTGCAGAGAACTGAAGATCATATCCAGTGCGTTTTTCTGCTGAACCTCGAATTTGTTGAGCACCGCCAGGCAGCTGCCCATTGGAAACCGGTCATGCAGATAATCTGCGTCGTGTCCTGAAAGAATGATGATCCTGTTTTTGCTCACCCCTCTGGACACTGCATAGGAGAGGATCTTGGAACCGTCCAGTCCCGGCATTTCCAGATCGACCAGCAGGAGATCAAGGTCGTCGGTGATGGAGGCGAGGCATTTGATCGGATCATTACAGATAAGGACGGCAAGACCAGGATAGCGCTTCTCTACGTACTCCTCCAGCAACTTGAGAAATGCCGCGTCGTCATCGATCAGGAGTATTTTTTTCATTTTCCGGCTATTTGCCTTTTAACAAAATAATCAGGAATGTGCCATGGACAGCGGACCGTTGAAGCCTCGGTCTTGTACAGCACACTTAATGGTTTTCTATTTTGTAGTATAATAAATAAGTAAATGATCTGCAATCTCTATTTGCACACGGGTATTGAGCTGCTTCAGAGTGGACCCTCTGAAATATTTATATGACCTCGTGGCACGTTTTACCGATCATTGCATCACTATGTCTCTCGAATTACAGACAAAACATGCCGGCGGAGATCGGTTCCCGCCGGCATGTTACATTATCATTGATAGTTCGTTATCTGATGCAGTCCCTACACCCCGCCTTTTTCGATGCTCACCTTCTTTGTTACTGACTGCCACGTGAAGGTATCCGCATCCTTGACGCCGAACGGCATATACATTAGTTCCACCGTAACAGTCATATCGTAATCAAGGATCGTTGATATGCTTTTCCCGTCCTGTTTCGTGAGCTCAGTTGGGAAGGGGATCTCGAAGGTTTCTTTCACAGGACGTCCGGGCGGCAGCGTGGTGTCGCGCAGCATGCCGCTTTTTTCATAGGGTCCGCGGCCCATCTTGTCGCCGCGGCCGAGCTGCAGGGGAACGGGCATGTAGATCTTCGACTGCCTGAACAACTCTTTACCTTTACTGTCTTTAGCGGTCACTTCCAGGACCAGCCGGTTGGGGGTTGGTCAGCCGTCCGGAATTGCGTGACCCGCGCGATTGATCATCTCGACATTTACCTGGGCCTGCGGCACCATCTTTGCACCGTCGCGCCACTGGTACCCGAGGGTTTCAACCTTGAAGTCCACAGCGGCCTTGCCCATGCCCGGATCGCGGTAGCTCTGCATGTTGTGGCCGAGCTTGCTCTTCTTCATGTGGCAATCCTGACACTTTTCGTGTCCGCCTTCGGGCACATATGCCATATTGTAGCTTGCATAGAGCGTGGCGCACTGTGACGGCTCCTCGAACTCAAAATTCGGGCCGAGACCATGGCACTGGCCGCAGAGGATGGACTCATCCATGATCTTGCTTTCCTTCATCTTCGGATGGGCCGGGTCGGCATGTTCGCCGTTTTTGAATCCATAGACGGTGTCTTTCGCCGGGAACCCGTCAACCCACTTGTGGGTTATGGCGTTCCGCTGGTGGCAGATAAGACAGTTTATGTTCACCTTGGAAAGTTGCGCGATTGCCTTGTCTCTCGCCTCATCAGTCGCCTTCGGGTCCGTGTAGATGTAAGCGTTCTTTACGATCTCCTTGGCCACAGCGTCTGTTGCCTCAGCGAGCTGCGGCAGGTGGCATTTCGCGCAGAGCATAAGATGCTTTACCTGGACATCTTCCGGCTTCTTTACACCAGAGTACGCCCAGCTCGTGAGGCCGACAGCCACCGTGGTCTTGATGGTCGCAGCTGTTCTGCCGGTCCCAAAGATGGAACGAGAGTGGATGGACTGCTCCCACTCTTTGTAGATACCTTCATGACAGTCTTTGCATCCGGTCGAGTCATACATCTTTGCCAGTTCATCGATACTTGTCGCTTTCTTCACGTCCGCCGCGTGCGCGTGATCAGTCAAAAAAAGCAGACAGGGAAGCGCGAGGAAGGCGAGAAGTGCGAATGCCTTGAAACTCTTCATGCATGAACCTCCTTTTTTTATATTTTTTGTTTTGGTAATGCCGTATGAGGCAAATGGCGGCAAGGGACATTCTAGACAAACTTTATAATTAGTATGCAATATATTGATTATAACTTTAGAAGTCAAGAGCAATTTGATGCAACTAATCGATAAGACAGGTAAATATTAGTATTAGCTCTGCGAATATCGATTCGGAGGCGATATTGACACCTCGGATCCGTTGGACCAGAAAACGGATGCATTGATTTCGGAATTATTGTAAATTCTATAATGAAAATCCGGGGTGCAGACCCGTGCTTTCAAACCGGCCGATCATCGTTGTGCGTGATGATGTTTCGGTCTCGATCCTGCCGTTTGTGGTGGTGGCCTGCGGGGCATAGTCCTGCGGGACTGCGGCATGCTCGTTTCAGAGATGATCTATGCATTAGATGCGGTTTCATGGCGTTCATAAGAATTTTTCCCATTTTGTCAAAACATTGGAATCAGATTCGGTTTGATAAATCAGGTGTTTTATGCTATAGTCTGATGGTAACTATCCTTGGACGGCTATCACGTTTACGGAAAGGGGGTTGAGATGAAAAAAACAGAATTAACAGCAATGACCGTGGCTGAGCTCAAAGCCTTGGCCAGGAAGAGAAAAGTGTCCCTATCCGCAGGTGATAAGAAGGCAGATATCATCAAAGCGCTCATTGCCGTTACCACGACCGTGAAACCCGCAGAAAAGCGAGCTGCTGCTCCGTCAAAAAAGAAGGTCGAGAAGGTTGTCGCCCAGGTAAAAAAATCCGTTGCAAAAAAAGCGGCCGCTGCAAAACCAGCGAAGAAAAAAACGGTGAAATCCGGGAAGGCGACCGCCTCGAAGGGCGCGACGAAAAAACGCCCTCCCGCCGGGAAAAAGTTGCCGAAGGTCACTCCGGTGCGAGAATGGAAGCTGCCTCCCGGCGTTGAGGAGCCGCTCATGGCGCAGGAGCGGGTTGCGGAATCCAAGTACTATACCGGGCCGTTGCCGCAGGTGTCAACCGTGGTCTCCGGAGAACTGCCGCTGGGATACAACGAGGAAAAAATCTCTATCTTGTCGCGGGACCCGTATGTTGCCTATGCATACTGGGAAGCGACATCGGCACGGATCGAACGCGAGAAGTCGTGGTTCGGCTGGGACAGCGCGCTTTGTGTGAGGATCTACGATATCACGGGCGTGCAGTTCGATGGCCGGAATGCCACCGGATATTTCGACCAGGAAGTGGCCGACCGGATCGGGAGCTGGTATTTCGATATCGGCCGTCCGTCCCATTCTTTCTGTGCGGACATCGGGCTGCTCTCTCCGGGAGGACGGTTCCTCACGATCGCGCGGTCGAATTACATCACTATGCCGCGTGACGGCGTTTCCGATGTGATCGACGAGGAGTGGATGCTCGTTGATGAAGAGTTCTGGAAGCTTTACGGTTATCCGGAAGGATTCCGGCAAGGCATCTCGTCTCCGGAAATGCAGGAGATGCTCAGGCGAAGGCGGGAGCTGGAGATGACCTCTCCCGGCCTTTTCTCGCGTGATCGTGCGAAACGAAAGTAATGCCGGTACCGGCTCTTTTCTTGTGCCCGGCTTATGAGAACACACATTGGTTAAAGTCCATCCGTTCATGGATGGACTTTTCTTTTGAAACCGATTACGGAAGGCAGTGTGAATGATTCGGAAAAAACGCACCCAGAAGAGATGCTCACATGAAAAAAAGGTCAAGGATAAGGGGGGCAGGATGGAAAAAGGTTATCTGGCGCTCGTGCTTCACAGCCATTTACCCTACGTAAGACACCCGGAACACGACCAGTTCCTTGAAGAGGACTGGTTATATGAGGCTATCACCGAGACGTATATCCCGCTCATTGATGTTTTCGACGGACTGGTGAACGATCGCATCGACTTTCGCATCACCATGAGCCTGACACCCACGCTTATTGCCATGCTGACCGATCCCCTGCTTCAGAATCGGTATCTGCGTCATATCGGCAAACTCATCGAACTCGCGGAGAACGAGATCAAGCGGACCAGGAACCAGCCGGAGTTCAACGCTCTCGCACACATGTATCGCGATATGTTTCTTAATGCCCGCACGGTATTCGAAGAAAAATACGAACGCAATCTGATCACGGCATTCAAAAAATTCCAGGATCTTGGCGTCCTGGAGATCATCACCTGTTCGGCAACGCACGGTTTTTTGCCGCTCATGCAGAACAGGAATGCTGTCCGCGCGCAGGTCTTGGTCGCGGTCGATCAGTACAAAAAGCATTTTGGCAGGGCGCCGAAGGGGATCTGGCTGCCGGAATGCGGCTATTACGCGGGGCTCGACGAGATCCTGCATGAAGCGGGTATTCGCTACTTCTTCACGGATTCGCACGGGGTGTTCCACGCAACTCCCCGGCCGAAGTATGGAGTTTACGCGCCGATTTATACCCGCTCGGGCGTGGCAGTCTTCGGGAGGGACATCGAATCATCAAAGCAGGTCTGGAGCTCCGTAGAAGGCTACCCGGGCGACTACAACTACCGGGATTTCTATCGTGATGCTGGTTTTGACCTTGATTACGAGTACGTCAGACCCTACCTTCACCAGGACGGCATGCGCGTGAACCTGGGGATGAAGTATTACAAGATCACGGGCGCGTCAAACGACAAAGAACCCTATATCCGGCTCCGGGCGCTCGAGCGGGCTGCCGAACACGCGGGCAACTTTCTGTTCAACCGCGAGAAGCAGGTCGAATGGCTCGCCGGGATTTTCCCCGAACGGAAGCCGATCATCGTCGCGCCTTACGACGCGGAGTTGTACGGCCACTGGTGGTTCGAGGGACCGGACTGGATCAACTTCCTGATCCGTAAAACCGCGTGCGATCAGAAGACGGTGCGCCTCATCACCCCTTCCGAGTATCTGCAGGAGAACCCGCAGTGCCAGGTTGCCGCGCCGTCTCCATCAAGCTGGGGCTACAAAGGATACGCCGAGATGTGGCTGAACGGAACCAACGACTGGATATACCGGCATTTGCACAAGGCTGCCGACCGCATGGTGGAACTGAGCCGGTCATTTCCCCGTGCCGAGGGTTTGCAGAAGCGGGCGTTGAAACAGGCAGCCCGGGAACTTCTGCTTGCCCAGAGCTCGGACTGGGCCTTTATCATGAAGACAGGCAGCCATGTCGAATATGCGATCAAGAGAACGAAAGAACATTTGCTCAGGTTCGACCGGCTGTATCACGATGTGAAAGGAAACACTCTTGACGAGCACTGGCTCGGCGATATAGAATATAGCGATAATCCGTTCCCCGATATCGATTATCGCGTGTATGCTTAAACCAGCGGGTATTTTCAAAGCGTCGAGTGAAACCGCCAAAAAAGGTCAATGCTTAAGCCGTCTGTCCTAAAAGAACTGAAGTCAATCGTCGGTCCCGCCAACTTCTCCACCTCACCTGAAGAGCTGGTCGTCTATTCCTATGATGCAACCCGGCGGGAATCGCTACCCTGGGTCGTGGTGCGCCCCCGTTCGTCCCGGGAAGTGTCGGAGATACTCATGCTGGCCAACCGGGAACGATTCCCGGTAGTGCCGCGCGGAGCGGGGACCGGAATGTCCGGAGGGTCCGTGCCCGTTCAGGGCGGCGTTGTTCTGTCGCTCGAGCGCATGAACCACATTCTCGAGATCGATGAACAGGATTTTATCGCAGTCGTCGAGCCGGGCGTCATCACCGGCAATCTGCAGCAAGAGGTCGAGTCGCGCGGTCTCTTCTATCCCCCGGACCCGGCAAGCCGTGCGTTCTGCACGCTGGGCGGAAATGTGGCCGAATGCGCCGGCGGTCTTCGCGCCGTGAAGTATGGTGTCACCAAGGATTATGTGCTCAGCCTGGAGGTCGTGCTTCCCACCGGTGAGATCATCAATACCGGAGCGCGTACGGTCAAAAGCGTGGCGGGATATGACCTCACAAAACTCATTGTCGGGTCCGAAGGCACGCTTGGCGTGGTTACCAGGATCACCGTGAGACTCCTGCGTCTGCCCGGGAGCGTGCGGACGTTGGCCGCTTTTTTCAACGATGTTCCTACTGCTGCGAAAACGGCATCCGCGATCGTGGCCAGCGGAGTTCTTCCCCGGGCGCTCGAGTTCGTCGACCAGGCAGCGCTCAGGGCGGTCGAGGGCTATCTGAAAGAAGACCTTTCGCAGGGCGCATCCGCCATGCTGCTCGTCGAGGTGGACGGGACCGCTGAAGCCACCGCACGCGAGGCGGATCAGGCGGCGGAGATCATGACGCGCGCCGGTGCTGTACGCGTGAAAAGGGCCGAGACAGACACGGAGCGGGAACAGCTGTGGAAGGCGCGGCGCTCGATCTCGCCCGCGCTGTATACCATCAAGCCGAAAAAGTTGAACGAAGACATCGTGGTGCCGCGCAGCAGGATCGCCGAGAGCCTGCGGGAGATCGCGGCGATCGCAGAGCGGCACAGGCTCCTGATCGTGAACTTTGGTCATGCAGGTGACGGCAATATTCACACGAATATCATGTTCGACGAAGGCGACATGCCGAAGGCGGAAGCCGCCGTAAAAGAGATCTTCGCGTCCATACTGCGTCTTGGGGGAAGTATCACCGGCGAGCACGGGATCGGCCTGTCAAAGGCCGCGTACCTTCCGATGGAGCTGGGGCAGGAAACGCTTGCGGTGATGAAAAGGATCAAGCATGCTTTTGACCCGAACAATATATTGAACCCGGGAAAGATATTTTTGGAAACGTGATGCAGATACGAGAAGAGAGAAACGAGGGACAATGGACGACGGCCGAGTTCTGAAAGAGATGATACGACAGGGGCAGGCGGATGAGGGACGCGAGGCCGCAATAACGTCCTGTCCTTCATCATCCTTCGTGCATCATCTCTCCACTTTCGCGTTATCCCTGCGTCTCTGTATCCCTGCGGTTATTATTTTGCTTCTGAAGATCTCCGCGTTTGGCGCCGATGATACTTCGCAGATCGAGGCGCTCCGCATCGACGTGCAGTCGCTGCGGGAGCAGGCAGCACAGCTGGATGCGGAAAACCAGGGGCTCAGGAACATGCTCAGGGACATGGACGACGATGAGCTCTATCTCGTTGTGGACACGGAAAGCAACCGGCTTGCGATGAGACAGGGCAGCGCAATTGTCATGACGGCGAAGGTGGGGACCGGCAGCCGGCAGTTTGTGAAAGAGGACAGGGGAAGAAACTGGTATTTCGAAACCCCCATGGGATCGCTTACGGTCCTTGGCAGGGAACGAAACCCGGTCTGGATCAGGCCCGACTGGTCTTATGTGGAAGAGAACATGCCGATACCGCCGGCGAACGACCCGGATCGGTTCGTTCGGGACGTGCTGGGGAAGTACGCCATCCTTCTCGGGAACGGTTATAAGATCCACGGCACGAAGTGGAAGAACCTGCTGGGAACACACTTTACCCACGGATGCGTCTCCCTTGACGATGATGATCTCGAGATCGTATACAAATCAGTGAAGAACGGTACCAAGGTGTATATTTATTAGTTTGGGGTTCAGAGCGTGAATTTTCAGCCGGTAGATCGGAGTATCGCGTGCAGAGTAAGGTAGCAAACAAAATAATATGGTGGATCCTTTTGCTCTCCTTGTTCCTTATGGGTGGGGCTAACGCCGCTGAGAACGGGGAAGATCGGGGCACACTCCTTGAACAGCAGAAACAGCTGAGCGTCAGGATAAAGTCGCTCAAGCGTGAACAGGATTACCTGATTTTTCAGAGGACAATGTACACGTCGGACTCGAAATACCTCCTCGTCAATATTTCCAAAAGGACCGGGCAGCTCAAATACAAGAACCGAGTGCTCAAGGACTTTCATTTCAAGCGTGTATCAGTATCAGACCGCGCCCACAGGCTCACCCGCGGAGCGCTGACGCTTACACAAAAGATCGAGGGGGCCCGGCAAAGAAAGCTGCTGGTCTTCGACAAGGCCCTGGTTCTACAGGGCAAAAATGCACCGGAGGTCAAGCTCGAGGCGGGAATACCTCGTTACTCCCTTTCGAAAAAAGACTTTCGGTCCGTTTATTATGCCATTGAAGCGGGGGCGAAGCTGTACATTTTGCGTTGATCGCGATGGTTCTCCTGATTGTCACGGTCCGGATAGCAGGTCCAGAAATCTTCCGAAATCAAGCGTGCTTATCCCATTCTGATGTCCATTTTCTCACCAAAAAATACGCTCTCACCAGGGTGAGACAAAAGCAATATCATTTATTGCTATAAACTGACCCGCTAGTACTTTTGAAGTAAAAATGTCAGGGTGTAACAGAATATAAATTTTTTAATGTCTGAGTATTTCACTTTCCATTGACAAGAGGATATTGCAGTGATATTTATCTAAAGAGGAAGTGTTTGCAGCGGGTGTGCTGCAACACAGTTGCATAACGAAACACCATCTTGTCATGTCACTCGTGCGACTATCGATAACTGTACGCAGATTTAGTTCTTGCAAATATACTTGGAGGAGGATCGTTTTATGAAAACTACCAGCATTGCAGTTTGGATAGGAATGGGTTTCCTAGGTATTCTTCTCGCGCAGGGTCCTTCCGTCGCCGCAGAACATAAGGCCGGCGTAAGTTCCAGGACGATGATCGAGAGAGGACGCTATCTCGTGACACTTGGAGGATGCAACGATTGCCACTCCCCCAAAAAAATGACCCCGAACGGTCCCGTGCCTGACGACGCCTTGCTTTTGTCAGGCCATCCGGCTGACAATAAAATTCCGGAGATTCCACAAAACATCATCGGGCCGGATAAATGGGGCGGAATTTTCAGTAATGACCTGACTGCATGGGCAGGTCCCTGGGGGACAAGCTATGCGTCCAATCTTTCACCTGATCCGGAAACCGGCACCGGGGTCTGGAACAGCGAGTTGTTCATCAGGATACTTCGTACAGGCAAGTTTATGGCTTCCGGCAGAGATATTCTGCCTCCCATGCCCTGGTATGCATATGCCAAACTTTCAGATACAGATCTCAAGGCGATCTTCGCTTATATCAAGAGCATCAGGCCCGTCAGGAACAAGGTCCCGGATTCCGTTCCGGCCCCGCCTTTGCAACGGTAGCGATCGGCACGGTCGCTCGTCAGAAATAAAATTGAGAAAAATAAAAAGCCTGTCAGAGTATTATATGACAGGCTTTTTATTACGGTTACGAGGTTCTAAGACCGGAGGGACAAAGGTTCTTATACTCCTCTTCATCTGCTATGAAAAGAATCACGGGTTGTCGAACAAGTCTTATTGAGTTCGACGCGGCTGTAGAATGATGACATATCATATTGCTCGATGGTGTGACCCTTTTTGTGGTCTCACCATCTTTGTTCCATCTTATGATGCACGACCTCGTGCAGCGGTCTTTGTAGTTGACTGGAATTTATTTCACGGTATAATCATTCCATGCGCGAACTTTCCAGAGGTGAAGAATTCTACGATGGCACCGCCCTGCTGGGAGATCCGGTCCATGGGTATATCTCGTTCACCACGCCCCGCGCGGAAGGCGAGAAGACCGAAAAGGACCTGATCGATACGGCCTGGATGCAGCGCCTGCGCCAGATATACCAGCTTCAAAGCGCCCGGTGGGTCTATCCCTCGGCGGAGCACAGCAGGTTCCAGCACTCGCTCGGCGCCATGCACCTTGCGGGCCGGTTCGCCCGTCACCTCTACCCGTCTCTCAAGGCAGCGTCGTTGGATTGCCCTTCGGCAAACTATATAGAGGAACTTTTGAGGGTGACGGCCCTGCTTCATGACGTGGGGCATGGCCCCTTCGGTCATTTCTTCGACGACAACTATCTCGAACAGTTCGGCCTGACCCATGAAAAACTGGGACAGCATATTATCAAGAGCGAACTGGCGGAGATCATCAAGGACATCCGTCGAAGCCCTAACGGCGAATTTGCAAAAAAAGAGAAGCTGGACCCGGAGCAGATCGCATTTCTTATCGGCAAGGGGGCACAGCCGGCATCGATCGCGAAAAAGCAGCAGTGGCTTGTCTTCCTCCAGCCCCTTCTGTCGGGCATTTACACCGTCGACAACCTGGACTACGTCATGCGCGACGCCTACATGTGCGGCGTGGCCATCGGCGCGGTGGACATCGACCGGCTGATGTATTATACGTTCTTCACGGACAAGGGCCTGACGCTCCATAAGTCCGGCCTTACCGCCCTGAACATGTTCCTGAATGCCCGGCTGTATATGTACACGAACGTCTACTACCATCGCACCACGCGGGCGATCGACGAGCACCTCAAGGAGCTGTTCAAGGACACCATGGCGGCGTTGTTCCCGTTCAACCCCGTTGACAACCTCAGGGGATACCGGGAACTGACCGACTGGTCCCTGCTCGAGGCCGTGCGAAAGTGGGGAGATAATGAAGATGGTTCCACCGCAGCGCTCGGACGGGAATGGGCCGCCATACTTTCGCGCGAGGTAAAATGGAAAATGGCCTATGACGTAACCCTTTCCATGAAGACCTTCGAAAAAGGGAAAACCATCATTGACGCCAGGGAACTGGTGGTACGGATCAAGAGGAATCTTTCGCCCAGGCTTAAAGATCTGCAGTTCCGGGTGGATATGGCCAGTCAGGACCCGAGGCCGGTCAACCCGCTGATGATGGGCGAGCGCCAGATCCATGTGTTCAACCCCTCGACGCGTAAAGTGGAGAAGGAACCGCTCAAGGATTTCTTCGATTATATCCCGGCGCGCGTGGTCCAGTGCCGGGTCTTCACCCTGAACCACGACCACGATGAAGAGCTTGCTGAGATCGTTGAGAAGGTCCTGGGCATCGAGGAGAGTGTCAAAACAAATGTCTGATGGACCCTCACTTTCTCTGCGTCTCCGCGTCGCGGTGGTGTATAATGTGATGGTATGGGAAAAATAAAAGCCGAGCATAAGATCATCATAGTCACGGTTATTGCCGTCGCATCCATCTGGACCCTTGACTCGGCTTTTAACGCCCTGGTATTGCATAAGGGAACCTTTCTGAGCTTCTTGCTGAACGCAGGGCTGAACGAGCCTTTTCTTCGAATTCTTCTGACGCTCACTTTTCTTGCCTTCGGAATCATCATCTCAATAATAACGGCCAGGCACCGCAGGACCGGGAATATCCTCAGAAAGCATTCCGCAGCCATCGAGACCTCCATGGATGGGATCGCCATTAGCGATCCCGGGGGAACATATGTCTACGTGAACCAGGCCTTTGCAACGATCAATGGATATGATGGCCCCGGGGAACTGACGGGCAAAACATGCCGGATTGCTTACGGGGACCGGGAGTATGAGCGGATACGGTCCACCGTTGAACCAATAGTGGAGAAAAGGGGCCGATGGCGCGGGGAATTGCTCGGGGCGCGGAAGAACGGCAGCACCTATTACCAGGAGGCTTCGATCACCATGCTTGAGGATGGAAGCCGGATATGCATCATTCGCGACATTGCCTGGCGCAAACGAAGCGAGGAACGGCTGCGCCGGTCGGAACGGTTTCTGAACACCATCTTTGACAGTATCCGCGACCCGTTCAGCATTTTCGACCGCAACTTCCAGATCATACGGGTAAACGATGCCTATGCGCGGATGAAAAACAAGGAAGCCAGCGAACTGGTCGGCAGAAAATGTCATGAAGTTCTGCAAAAGAGGACGAGCGTCTGCGAGGGGTGCGTGGTGAGTACGACCTTCAATTCAGCCGACCCCTGCGTGAAAGACAAGTTCATCACCCTGCATGACGGAACCGGGATCTGGGTGGAGATCAGCACCTATCCCATTCTCGACGAGGACGGCCTCGTTTCTCACACCATCGAATATACTCGGGACATTACCGACCGGAAAAGATCCGAGGAGGAAAAGCGGCTCCTCATCAAGAAGCTGGAATATCTGTCAAGCACGGACGGCCTTACCGGTCTTATGAACCGGAGAGCGCTTACCGACAGCCTTCTCTACGAGATCGACCGGGCAAAACGGTATAATTCTGAGTTGTCCCTTATTCTCTGCGATATAGACAATTTCAAGGAGATCAATGATGCCTGCGGCCATGACGCGGGAGACCGGGCTTTGCAGTCCATTGCGGCGTCCTTGAAGACCATTCTTCGGAAGGCGGACATCGCCGGGCGGTACGGAGGTGATGAGTTCATGCTTATCCTTCCGCAGACTTCGATCAAGGGTGCGGAAAAGATCGCTGACAAGATCCTCACTGCCGTGAGAAATGCTGAAATGAGCTTTACGGAAGATAAATCTGTTCGGCTGTCTTTGAGCATCGGATTGTCCAGCCTTGAGGCGGACAGTGATACCGCGGATTCTCTCATCAAGCGTACTGACGACGCCATGTATGCTTCAAAAGAGGGCGGGAGGGACCGGGTCTCCACGGTCAAATCGTATCCGTTGTTTCCATGACGAACTTCTTCGTTGAAAGATGATCCAATCTATCTTGTCGGATTTCGCTTTCTCCACCCTTCCCACGAAACTATTCGTCTATGTTCAAAATAATATCAACCATGGTTTTCCGCGGTTGGCGGAATAGCTTCTTAACTCGACGGCGAAACTCTTCCGGTGTAACGTGTTCTTCGTGTGTACCGATCACAATTCTGATATTTGGAAATGATTCTTCTAGTGCATTCTTGTACTTTTCTTTGAACGGACAAAGCGCTTTCACGCAATAAGAAAAATGAATCGTGTCAACACCAAAAGCAGTTAACGCCCGGATCCTTTCGATCAGCTTGTCCGGGCCGGTAAGCGTCGGGCAGCCAGGACAATTTATGATGCCGGCCAAAGTGAGCTTTTCATTCTCAGGATATTCGGCGAATGTTCCTTTTCGCTTTCGAAAATCAGAAAGGCAGCTCACCGATGAGCAGCCAAGATCCTGAGTAGCATTTGAGCAGGTCAAAATACCGATTTTAGCCATTTGCAGTTCTCCCTATTCGGCTAGCGTCGCAATCAGCCGCCGGCACAAACGTTCGGTTGTATTTCCCGGTTAGGTGTTGACACTCTGTGCCTTCTCTTTCATCTTTGCATCAAACTTGGCCTTATTAATAACGAATCGTTCATGCCGCCCTTTTGATATAAGATCCAATTCATCATGTGCTTCGACTTCAAAGAGCAGTTTGCGACCATGAACCTCAATCAATTTCACTTTAACCGTTACCTCCATACCAGGCGGCGTTGCAGCAAGATGACTTATATCAATATGCGTTCCTACCGTCTGTTCTTCCGGCCAATCTAAATGTTTATTTATAGCGCGAATACAAGCCCATTCCAGCAAACCTACCATATACCCGGTAGCAAATACTACGGGCATTGCCAAAAATTCTTCTGATTCAGGATAAAGCGCCGGCACCGTTTTCGTCAGGGAAACAATAAACTTATGCTCATACTCGATCCCGGTTTTTAGGGTGTCCTTCATGAAATCTCCTTTTTTTATAGAGTGGCAGGTCGGTTTGAGCTCAGTGAAACCCGACTTTATCAAATATACAGTCCTCAATACGTCGGGTTTCGCGGTGCTTTACGTGAATTATAGACTGTTCACCTCTTCTACTGAAGCATTGCTCTTCTGATGATGTCGATCATAAGCCCCGGATATACGCCGAGCCAGATGAGCAGGACAGCGAGCACGGCAAGGATCGCATTGCCAGAACGTGAGTGCCTGACCGGTATCGCCCCTTCTTTCTCCGAAGGAGAGAACATCGCAACGATGATCCGCAGATAGTAAAAGAGCCCGATGACACTGTTGATCACCATGATAATGATCACAAACCAGAGCGAAGAACCTACGCCTGCCGCGATGATGAAAAATTTCCCCACAAACCCGGCTGTCAAGGGAATGCCCGCAAGCGAGAAAAGCATGACGGTAAAGACACCTGCAAGCCAGGGTCGTCTCCAGGCAAGCCCCTGATAATCATCAATGCGGTCAGCATCGCGGTCTTGTTGAGAGAGAGCAGTGACCACGCCGAATGCTCCGAGCGTGGTTATGAAATACGCCGTCAGATAAAAAGCAGCCGCTGTGGCTCCGAGTGGGCCGCTGGCCAGCATTGTTACGAGCAGATAGCCGAGGTGTGAGATCGATGAGTACGCGAGGATGCGTTTCACATTTGTCTGGAACAGGGCGAGGAGATTGCCGGTGAACATGGATGCGACGGCAATGATCGTGAATATCGCAAACAGAGAAGGATGAGCGGGGATATCGATCAGCGTGAAGTAACGAAGCACGAGCGCGAATACGGCGCCTTTGGACGCCGTGGCGATGAATGCCGTAACCGGAGCAGGCGCGCCCTCGTACACATCGGGCGTCCACAGATGAAAGGGGACCACGGCGAGCTTGAACCCCACTCCGACGAGGATCATGACGATGCCGGAAAGAAAGATCAGGCCGTGCGAGCCCGTCGCGAATTCAGCGATCCTGCTGAATGCCATGCTGCCGGTCTCGGCATAGACAAGCGCCATGCCGAACAGGATGAAAGCCGATGAGACCGCAGCTAGGATGAGGTACTTGATGCCGGCCTCGATGCCGCGGTCGCTGTGCCTGAGATATGCCGCGAGGGCGTAGAGTGACACGCTCAACAGTTCGATGCCGAGGAAGAAGGATGCAAAATGATCTGCCGCGGCGAGCACGGAGCAGCCGAGCGAGGCAATGATAAGCAGGAGATAGAATTCCTCTTTATGACCTATCTGCATCTCCAGATAGGTGTACGCAAGAGTGGCCACGGAGAAGCCTGCCGCCAGGATAAGTCCGATATAAAAGAGAGCATAGTGGTCAATGATAAAAAGCGGAGTCACCATACGCGGGACCAGGCGCGATAGAGAGGGCAAACTTGCCGCTGACAGGGCCAATCCCGAGAGTGTCAGGATGACGGTGAGCCTGTGACTGCGGTACAAGGCAATGGCCAGCATGACCACAACCGCTGCTGCGGCCAGAATGATGAACGGCGAAAGAGCGGTCAGGTCCGAGATGTTCATTTATCGCCTTCCTGACGAGATGCAGGAAACGTCGAAATATTCACCACAGAGTTCACAGAGGTTTTTGTATATCTAATCGATTTATTCTCTGCGTTCTCCGCGGTTAAGTTCTGTTTCATTTTCTTGCTTTTATCGAGAACCCGAATCTCTCCGTGTTCTCTGTGGTTAAAGGATTGAATGCCTTGCAGGACCGGTTCTACTGTTTTCAGAACAGGACGTGGATAGAGGCCAAGCCAGAGTATCACGAGGACCATCACTGTCATCATGCCGGTCTCGCGTGAAGAAAGGTCAGCGAGCTTCAGACCTTCTTTCTTCTCGCCATGGAACACCTGTTGAACGATCCAGAGGGAGTAGATCGCTGACAGGACAAGACCGCTCGCGGCGATCATGGTTATCGTCGTGTGCATTCGATAGGAGCCGAGAAGCACCATGAACTCTGCAACGAAATTGCCGAAACCAGGCAGGCCGAGCGATGCCAGGGCAAAGACGAGGCCTGCACCGCTCAGACGCGGCGCCGCTGACCAGAACCCGCCCAGGCCGCTCATCTGGCGGGTATGGACGCGCTCCTGGATCATACCCGCGATGATGAACAGTCCGCCCGTGCTGATACCGTGGGCAACCATCTGCACGATCGCTCCGGTGAGTGCGATCTGGTCACCGGAAAAAATGCCGATGAGCACGAATCCCATGTGACTCACGCTGGTATATGCCACGAGGCGTTTCAGGTCGGTTTGGCCAAAGGCGAGCACAGCGCCATAGATGATGCCGATGACGCCCAGGACCAGCATGAACTGCCCGATGGTGGCAACAGCATCGGGGAAGAGCGGAAGCACGAAGCGCAGAAGTCCATAGGCCCCGGTCTTGAGCAGGAGCCCGGCCAGGACCACACTGCCGGCGGTCGGCGCCTCGGTGTGCGCATCCGGCAGCCAGGGATGAAACGGGACGACCGGCAGCTTAACGATAAAAGCGATCACAAAGCCGAGCATGATCCAGAACGCTATATGGGAAGACATGGCGGTATGACGAAGCAACGTGTAATCGAACGTATACATGCCCGTATCCCGGCCATGGATGAAATAGAGGCCCAGGATCGAAAGGAACATCAGCAGCCCGCCCGCCTGGGTGAAGATCATGAACTTGAGCGAGGCGTAAACGCGGTTCTCGTGCCCCCAGATGTTGATCAGAAAATACATGGGGATGAGCATCAGTTCCCAGAAGAAGTAGAACAGGAACAAATCAAGGGCCAGGAACACGCCGAGGATCCCCGCGAGGATCCAGAGCAGGTTCATGTGGAAGAACCCGACACGACTTCGGATCTCGGTCCAGGAGCAGATGACGGAGATGATGCCGAGGAACAGGGTCAGCGCGACCAGCACGAGGCTCAGTCCGTCCATCGCAAGGTGAAGGCTGATCCCGAGCTGGGGGATCCATGGCCTGTTTACTTCGATCAGCCATTCGCCACGGCTGAGTTCGGGTTGGTTTGCGGAGTTCAAGCGGAAAAATATCAGCAGTAATGCGTCAATGGCGAGCGCAGCGAGGGAGACCCACCGGGACAGCGCACTATTCCGGTTTCCGAGGATCCAGGCGACCAGTCCGCCGATCAGCGGTATGATGACGAGCCAGAGAAGTATCATAAGAATACGATGATCCCTAAGAACACTACCGCGCCCACGACCATCCCCATCGCATACCACCGGATGTTGCCGGTCTGGGTCTTGCTCAAAAGTGCACTCAGCATACGATTGAAAGCCGCGACGCCGGTATAACCTGAATCAACGAAATCATGTCTGTTGATCCGGGCAAACCACGCAAAGGGTCGAACAAAGAGGCGATCGTACAGAGCATCGAAGTCCCATCCGGCAAGCCAGAACCTTCTGACAGCTTCGAATACTCGTCGGCGACCGATCAGTTCAGCGTAGGGAGGACGGCCGACAAAGAACAGCCAGGCGATGAAAATGCCTGCAATTGAAACTAAAGATGCGATGTACTGAAGCATGCCTTCATAGCCGGCAGTCTCAAGCTTGTTTTCGTTCAACACTTTTTGCAGGAAGTCTGAGAACCAGGGTTTACCCTCGAGCGTTTCCGGCATATTTAAAAACCCGCCGACGACCGAGAGCACGGCAAGAATAATGAGCGGTGCGAGTATCCTCGCCCCCGGAGTGCGGGTTACTGCCGTCTTTGATTCTCCGAAGAAGGTGAGGAACACCATGCGGAAGGTGTAGATCGAGGTGATCAACGCGCCAAAGAGACCGGCAGCCCACAAAACGGCGCCTCCCGATCCGGACGACCATGCCTTCCACAGGATCAGATCCTTGCTGTAGAATCCCGCAGTCACCAGAGGAAGGGCGGACAACGAAGCAGAGCCGATCAGGAATGTCCAGAAGGTGACGGGAAGTTTGTCTTTCAGTCCGCCCATCTTGAACATGTCCTGTTCGTGGTGCTGGGCAAAGATCACCACACCTGCACCGAGGAACAGGAGCGCCTTGAAGAACGCATGGGTCATCAGGTGAAAGACGGCAGCTGACCATGCGCCCACGCCGAGGGCCAGGAACATGTATCCGAGCTGACTAATGGTGGAGTAGGCGAGGACGCGCTTGATATCCCGTTGCGCAAGGGCGCTGAATCCGGCGATCAGCAGCGTGGCCGCTCCGATCAGCGCTACAGCGGATTGCACAACAGGAGCCAGCTCGAACAGGACATGGGTCCGGGCGATGAGATAGACACCCGCGGTGACCATGGTCGCAGCGTGGATCAGGGCGCTGACCGGTGTGGGGCCGGCCATTGCGTCGGGCAGCCATACCTGGAAGGGAAGTTGGGCCGATTTTCCGAGAGCGCCGCCGAGCAGTAGGGCGGCTGCGAGAACCGCGGTTCCAGAGCCAGCAGCCCACTGCTTCGGGGCAAGGGTCATCAGTTCCTGGATATTGAGTGTCCCGAGGTTTGTGAAGAGCAGGAATAGGCCCAGGGCCATAGCCGTGTCGCCGATGCGCGTCACGATGAAGGCCTTGCGCGCAGCGCGGCCGTTGGCGGGGTCCGTGTACCAGAATCCGATCAGGAGATAGCTGCAGAGTCCGACACCTTCCCATCCGAGGTACAGGAGCAGCAGGTTGTCGGCGAGAACGAGGATAAGCATTGAACCAACGAAGAGGTTCATATAAGCGAAGAACCGGCTGTAGCCTTCGTCGTCGTTCATGTATTCCGTTGAATAGAGGTGAATGAAAAAACCCACGACAGTAACGATCAATATCATGACCAGCGAAAGGGGATCGAGAGAGAATGAGATCGCCTGTGTATAATTGCCGAAATGCATCCAGGTCCAGAGCGTCTGGGTAAATGATGCGCCTTCCGGCGGATTACCCATGTACTCGATCGCCATTACGACAGCCAGGAGCGCAGAGATGCCCACTGAGCCGGCGCCAACGAAGGCAATGGTTCTCTTCGAAAGCCAGCGGCCCATGAGTGCCAGAACAAGGGCTCCGGCAAGGGGCAGGGAGGGTATCAAGAAAATAAGATTGTTCATAGTTTTAAGATCAGCGCTCGGAGTTAAAAGACAAAAGAGAAAAACTTCTATCCTTTCATCCTGCTTACCACATCAGTATCAAGCGTCTTGAAGCTGTGATAAAGTTGGAGCACGAGTGCAAGGCCAACAGAAACTTCCGCAGCTGCCATGGTAAGAATGAAAATGAACATGACCTGTCCATCAACCTGCCCCCAGCGCGCACCGGCGACGACGAAGGCGAGGCCGACCGCGTTCAGCATGACCTCGACTGACATGAGCATGAACACGATATTTCTGCGCGCCAGTACCCCGACGAGTCCGAGTGTGAACAGGACTGCGGCAAGGATAAGACCGTGCTCCATGGGAATGTTCTGGATCATTGGTACTCCTTAAATAATGCCGAAAGACGAGAGACGTCGTTCGCACGAACTGAATGACGGACGATAGACGACCGCTCGCTTCGCTCACTAGGACAACGAACGCAAAAGACTTTATTTCCTATATCCTGGCTCTCGTCCTGCCTCCCTCGTCCGTCGTCTATCGTCCCTCTTTCCTCGTCCCTCAGTGCTTATGCGGCCTGCCGAGATGGTACGCGCCAACCAGACCTGCCAGGAGCAGCATGGAAGCCAGCTCCACGCCCAGCACATACGGGCCAAGTAATGCCATGCCTACCTGCTTGGGCGTTACTTCCGTAATTGCAGACAGGTTCGCTCTTTCCATGGTGAATAGATAGATCAATTCCGCGGAAAGGAACATGCTCAGGATCGCCGGTCCTCTCCAGATGCCGGGAGTAAGAAGCTGAGTTTCCTCTTGCGCATGGGCTCCGCCAAGATTCAGCATCATGATCACAAAGATGAACAGGACCATGATCGCGCCGGCGTAGATGATGACCTCAAGGGCGGCAACGAACGGCGCGCCGAGAAGAAAAAATATCATTGCCACTGCCAGAAGCGAAACGATGAGATACAGCAGCGCGTGCACCGCGTTCGTCCTGGTGATGACCAGGAGGGTCGAGATGACAGCGACAGCGGCTGATATATAAAACAAGGCATTCATCATAAGTGTGATAACCTTTGACACGAAAAATGCGCGATTAAAATCTATGAAGAGACGTGATCAATCCCGGGTTCAAATCCGCAGTTATCCGGTTTGAGTCCGCATCTTCCGTGTCAAATTACGGCAGCAGACTTTTCACATCCACAGGTTTTTCCTCGTTCTCCGCATCGCCTTTGTCTTTCCCCTTGATCGCAAGGCCCGCGACACGGTAGAAGTTGTAATCCGGATACTTGCCCGGTCCGCTGATGAGCAGGTCCTCTTTTTCGTAGACAAGGTTCTGCCGTACATATTCGCCCATCTCGAAATCCGGCGTGAGCTGGATCGCGTAGGTGGGGCATGCCTCCTCGCAATAGCCGCAGAAGATGCAGCGCGAGAAATTGATCCTGAAGAACTCCGGATATCGTCTTCCGTGCTCATCCTCCGTTGCCTGGAGTGCGATGCAATCGACCGGGCACGCAGCAGCGCAGAGGTAACACGCAACGCATCGCTCCTGACCATCGGGATCGCGGGAAAGGATGATCCGTCCGCGCCAGCGGGGAGGAATAGCAGGCCGCTCCTCGGGGTACTGGATCGTCGCCCGTTTTCGGAACATGGTCATGAAGATCGTATAGATCGTTTTGAGGATACTGA
>JBARBN010000075.1:0-2955 GCA_049793155.1 Nitrospirota bacterium | reverse complement strand
GGACGGAACAGCAACGGTGAAAGCAGCTTCTCCTGATGCGAAATCTGAATTCCGGATCGTTTCCGCCGTTAAGGAAAGATGAGGAATTGCGGCAGCGTAGTAAGCAAACGGAGTGACCGCACGGTATCTCTCGTCAAAAAAATTCCCTACTGAACTATCAGAGTTCTTCATCTCCCGCCACAGTTAGGGCATAGCAGAGGATCGACTTCCCATATCTTCTTGATGCATTCTCCACGTCTTTGAAAGTCTGTTCCGCATCGCACAATAGAAGCAACGCAGCTGATGCGTACAGGAAGCCATAGGCGAAGGCAACCCAATCTCGCGCATCTTCCGGTGGTGAAGCACTGCGGCATCGAGCGGGCCAGGCGCGTGCGCTCGGTGTCTTCACGTCTTCAATGCAGGACCGGGCCGTTATAGGGAATCACCACGCGATCGTCTCCTCCGCCCGCGACGCTCCCCATCGTCGACAGCTGCTTGCGCGCGGTCGGATTCCCCCGAACCTCCGCGTCGAGGAACGTGAGCGACCAGGTGAAGATGTCATTAATCGACGCCACATCCAATCCGTGCTTCACGCCTGCGAGCGTGACGAGTTCCCGCGTCCCCGTGAGCCGCGCGAAACCTTGTTCCGTTACGACCAGCGGAGCCGTCGTGTCCGCTGTGCCGCTGATGGCGAGATACGGCAGCGTGACGCCGTCCAGCCCGTGCTGGTCGCGCCCGAACGCTGGCAGGAACGGCTCCCCGAAGTATGGCACATAGCCCACCGCCGCCTTAAGGCGCCGATCGACGGTAACCTGGGTCCGATCGAACCCGAGCGATATTGTCAGTCCGGCGCCGCCCATCAGCATCAGTGTTTCGCCACCCATGCTCGCCCCGAAGCCTCCGATCTGTGTTGCATCGACGTGGTCGCGCCATTGCGGATGCGCGAGCACAAGGTCGAGCGCGGCCGACATCGACAACGGTCGCAATGCCTGCAGCGCGACGAAGTCGCCGAGATGCGACAGGACTGCCTCAGCGTCCGCGAGGTCGTCGATCTTGAGGTTCGAAAAGCGTGGATCGCCATGGAACGGGCCCACCACAACAAAGCCGTAGCTCGCGAACCAGGATAGCGCGGCTATGTAGTCGTTCGAGAGCGGGCTCCCGCCATAGCCGTGCGAAAACGCGAGCACCGGATACCGGGCTGTGGCGTCGGCGAACAGCGGCACTTCCGCGCCGGTCTGCATGTGCGGTACAACCCTGCCCGTTGGGAGCGGGTAATCGGCACGGGGATTGTTTGCGACGGTCGGATAGCAGGCGATCACGACAAACTGGATCGGCTTTCCGGCAAAGGAACCGTAGAGGTTCGAGTCGTTCGGCGCGGTCACGGTGACCGAGAGGGCATTCACGGGATCCGCGAGCAGATCGGTCACGTATCGTGGCGCGCCGCTTGCCGAGGGAAAGCCTTCCCAGTACTTCGTCGCGTCCTCGCCGGGAGCCACTCGGCTGAAGTCCTGCGCAACGTTGCTGCACGCCACCGTGTAAGGCCCCGGGAGCGCCAGCGGCGGCACGATGGTCGTCGGGGCCGGCGAGGCATGCGAATTGCCGCCGCCCCCGCCGCCACAGGCAGAGATAAAAAACCCACAAATCAGGACTGCGAAAAGAAAACACTTTTTCATCATACACCTCTTTTAATGAGTACGTTCTGTAGTATTCTCTCCAACCCGGGCCTACATCAAAAGGAAGTGCAGGAGAGGATCTATCTTCTTAAAGATCATTCCTCAATAAGTCCGTTGAGGGTAGCCTCAGCCAATCTTCTCTATATAAAGTTTATCACTTTTACGTTGTTTGTAAGGTCAGTGTACGAGTTGCAATCATTTTCGACGTAGCTCCTTGTGAGATGAGGTAATCGAGAGGACTTTTGCTGTCGATTTACAGTTGTATTACTCACTCTGCGTTCCGAGACGTATGCTGTTTAGTTCAGGAAGAATTGATTTCATCCCATACTATTTCATTTGCTTCTTTTATAGAGCCCTATTAACTCCGTTTTTGCAAGAATATGTTCTTTAATTGAAGACTCAATATCGCTTTTTGTTACATTCGGCCCGAGGTTCAGAGTAGTATCAAGTGCATAAAGCTTAAAAAAATATCTGTGTGTCCCGGAGGGAGGGCATGGCCCCCCGTAGTCATGTTTTCTAAAATCATTCATACCCTGATTTGCGCTTTTGGGAACAGAGTTTTCTTTTATATCTGTAGCCTTCGGATCAATGTTCCAGAGTACCCAGTGAACCCATGTGCCTGTAGGAGCATCTGGATCATCAACTATGAGAGCAAGGGATTTCGCCTCAGCTGGAATACCCTCTAATTTAAGAGGCGGATTAACATCAGAACCATCACAAGTGTATTTCTTTGGTATCTGCCCATTATTTTCAAAGGCAGTACTTGAAATCTTCATCTGAACCTCCTTCCCATAAACATTTGCAAAAATAAAAATTCCAATGGTCAATAAGAGAGGAATTGTCTTATATCTCATGTTCCCCTCCTTTTAATGTTTCTGATTAAATAATAGAAGGATTGAAGAAAAAAGCATAGAGGAAATACTATAAAGTTTTTATTAATGCATCCATGTTATTTCCAGTTGATGAAAGTTCTTTTCATACTCCTTGGCTCCACTCTGACGCGTTTCAGTTCCACTGATACTACGATTACCATATTATAAATTGCTGGTTAAAATATATACCTCCAATCATAAATTATCAATGCGCGTTTCAGGAAGTTATTGAGACGGTGTCTTTCACCTACTTATCGACACTTTCAAAAAATGGCAACTGGTGAGGATTTACGAGAATACTACGCAGAACATCGCCGTTCAGCTGCACGAGCGCCAACGAGCGTCAACTGCAACGGCTTGTTATGTTGCCCTCTATGGCACCGTGCCGCTGTGTCCGATCGGAATTATCTCGTCGCTTTATATCGATGGGA
>JBARBN010000074.1:0-10160 GCA_049793155.1 Nitrospirota bacterium | reverse complement strand
AATAATGTGTAGAGGATATACAGGAAGTGCGAAGAAGTAACAATGAATGCAAGGGTATGGGCAGTGCTGATCATGACAGATTCAGCGTGTTGAACACCGGTGTCAATAATGCCTTAGCTTTTTTCTGAACACGTCTATCGGCTGGGCGCCGACAATGCGGTCCCGGTCCTCGATGATGAAGGTCGGCGCGGCGGTGACGCCCAGGCTGGCCGCCTTTTTTCGCATATTCTCGAGCGTTGGCCGGTATTTCCCGGTTTGGAGGGCCTTCGTGAGGGCATCCCGGTCCAGGCCCGACTCATGGCCTATCTGCGTCAACACCTCAAGATTGCCGATGTCCATTCCCTGTGAAAAATACGCCTGGAACAGTGCCCGGTGGAACTGGTCGAACATGCCCTGCTCTTTAGCGAATTCCGAGGCCTCAAGGGACATGCGGGAGTTGGATATAAGGGAAATGTCCAAGAAGGCGATGCCGTAGGGGGCGGCCATGTCCCGGAGATGGCGAAACATGTTTTGTGCATCGAGCTGGGGGAACATGGTTGACAGGGGCATACCTTCCTGTGGTGTGTCTGGATGGATCTCGAATTCCAGCCATTCCACCGAGAGGTCAAATTCCTGCTTCAGCTTGTCGACAAGTCCCATGCCGATAAAGCAGAAGGGTCAGATATAATCGGAATAGACTTGAATACGGATGGTCATGGGTTATACCTCATGTAACAGGCTGTTGAAAAAGTCGAAAATCCTCCGAAATGTCATTCTGAGCACAGCGAAGAATCTGGCCTTTCCCGATACTTAAGATCCTTCACGGAGTTTACACTGAACGACAGATTCTTCAGTCGCTTTGCTCCTTCAGAATGACAAGGTGAAGGGTTCAGGATGACGGCTGAAGGCATTTTTCAACAGCCTGATAAATCACCTGTATGGTATCAGATATCGGTAATACTTTGCAACAACTTTGGCGATGACAATTCCGGATGACATCCGTCCGATAATGGTACTCCCGGGTTGCTCCGGCGGGTGTATAATATAATAAGGAAAGCGAGGATAAATCCATGTTAAGGAAAATTGTCTTAGGCAATATAATCCTAATGGTGATAGTACTGGTCAGTATGCCTGCCTATTCCGGCAGCGCAAAGCCAGAGGGAAAAGCGATTGGTACGGAGATTAAATTTATGAAGCCATCCAAAGAAGAATTGAAGATGAAGCTGACGCCCATGCAATACAAGGTGACGCAGGAGAATGGGACGGAGCCGCCGTTCAAGAACGAGTATGACCATAACAAACGACCCGGCATTTACGTCGATATCATATCAGGCGAACCTCTTTACAGCTCGCTCGATAAATATGATTCAGGAACCGGCTGGCCGAGCTTCACCAAGCCCCTTGAACCGGGTAATATCGTTGAGAAAGAGGACCGGGGCTGGTTTTCCGTCAGGACCGAGGTCCGGAGCAAGAACGCGGACTCACATCTGGGTCATGTTTTCAATGACGGCCCCAAACCGACGGGTCTGCGTTACTGTATGAACTCGGCTGCGCTCAGGTTCGTTCCCGTGGAAGATCTGGAAAAAGAGGGGTATGGCAAATATCTGCCGCTCTTCGAGAAGCAGCCGCGTTGATACTGCCGGGGAGAAGCTACGCGCTCGCGAGATATTCTATGATCTTGCCGCGGACGGTCTTGAATATGTGTTCGAACCGCACTTCGTCGGATTCGAGGAGCGTGATCCTGAAACCCATGAGGTCGCAATTGAACCCGGTCAGCGGGACCACACAGATTCCTGTGGCGGCGAGCAGATAGTACACGAACCGCTTGTCGAGCGCAACATTGCTGGTTATCTTCTCGACCAGTTTCTTGACAGCCTTGTCCTTTATCGGCAGGGACTGTTTATTGTTCAATGAGCCTTCCTCGAACATTACCGTCATGTAGAATGCGCCGTTCGTCCTGTTCACAATGGTACCCTTGATGTTCTTGAGCAGATCGTAGGCGATGTTCGAGCGCTTCTCGTACCTCTTGTTCCTCTGTTCGACATTGGCGGGATAGCGCTTGTCACCGAGGATTCGCGGAATTACCGTCTGCGGCAGGGTGGTTGAGCAGACCTCGAGCATCTTGTCGTCCAGGACGCTCTTGACGTACTTCGTGAATACCGGGTCGTTCTTCTGGTTATAGACCTCGATCCAGCCGCACCGCGAACCCGGCCACGGCAGCTCCTTCGAGATGCCCTTCATGGAGATGCCGCAAACATCACCGATCACCTCGGCGAGCGGCACCGCCTTTTTCCCGTTGTAGGCCATGTTGGTGTAGATCTCGTCGCAGACGATGAAGAGGTCGAACTCCTTCGCGATGGCTACGATCTCCTGCAGGATCTTCTTGGGATAGACCGCACCGGTAGGATTATCGGGATTTATTACGAGGATCCCGGAGATCGCGGGATTGTATCTCACCTTCATCCTGAGGTCGTCGACGTCGGGGTACCACAGTTTTTTCGGGTCCAGGTTGTAGGAAATGTATTCTGAGCCCGCATGCGACGCCTCTGCCGAGGAGTGCGTGCTGTATGCAGGGCTCGGTCCGATCACCCGGTATTCCTTTTTAAGCCGGCCGTAAACCTTGCCGATCGCATCGCCGAGACCGTTGAAGAAGATGATGTCCTCTTTCGTGATCCTGACGTTGCTGTTCTTGTTTGCCAGCTGCGCCAGGAATTCGCGGGTCGCCTCGAGCCCCTTGGTCGGTGAATAGGCATAGGTGGCGTCCTCGCGTGTTGCCGCGACCACGATGTCCTTGATCCAGTCAGGGATCTTTTCCCCCTTTTGGATCGGATCGCCGATGTTCTCCCAGATGATCTCGACGCCGAGCTTGCCGAATTCCTTGGCAACCGCAACGATCTCGCGGATCTCGTACTTCAGTTCGTCGGCGCCGATGGAAACGATGTTGTTTCTCATAAATCTCCTCAAAAAGGCCGGAAAGTAAACCGTTCGCAGCCGTACGTGCTCATCTTACAAAAAATTTAACGCAGAGTAAAGCGAATTATTGTTTTAACAGGCTGTTGAAAAACTGATTTCGCAGGCTAAAGCCTGCGGCTACCAAATCGTAACGCATTGATTCTTCGCAATGATAGCCGCACCCTTTAGGGTGCGTTTTCAGCCTTTCAATGCCTTTTTCAACAGCCTCTTAAAGCGATCAGCGGGTAAGGGAAGGGGATGAGCCGTTCCGGGAGCCCTTGTCCACATGCGCGCGCACAGTCTCGATCGCCCGGGCGATCTCCGTGTTCCGCGGCAGCATGTCCGCGAGTTTCTGAATGTAATCCCGCTCCACAACCATCCGCAGGGAGCAGGCGAAATTGAGGTCATAGAGCCATGCCAACTGCAGCAGCTTGAAATCGTTTAGGGTCGTGAGCGCATCCTTCCTGGCCATTTCGCCCCGGACAAGGCAGGCAAGGACTGTTGGTGAGTATTTCTCGGGTTCATCCGGCAGGCCCAGCGCAACGGCTTCCGCCCTGCTCCCTTCGTCCTGTTCGAAGTACTCGATCACCACCCGCAGGATATCGAGCTTGTCCGCATCGCGGATGAGCCTGGCGAAAAGCAGGGACTGTTCGTCAAGCCCTTCGGGAAGTGTGAAGACATTATGCAGCGTTACCGAACGGATAATCATGTCCTGGTCATGCTTCGGCAGGCTGCCCAGCGCGTTGTGCTCCAAAAGCACCTTCGTTCCGAGTACCGCATGATTTACCGAGATACTGTCGTCGAAGGTCTTATACTGCTGATATTGCGAGAACCTGCCGACGTCATGGCACACGGCGACTGTCTCCGCGAGCCGGGTATCCTCCTGGTCCAAGCCCAGGTCTTCTGCGATCCGTACTGCGTTCAGGCAGACCTGGTGCGTGTGTTCCTGCTTTATGGCGATGTTTCGCTGGTCCACTTCGCTCGGCATGGTAAACGACGCGCAGTAGTCGGCAAACCATCTCTTGAGTAAGATAAGATCTTCCTGATCCATCAATGACCCACTCCGTGAGTTTGGTGATTGTACTGCAATGGCAACCTTTGAGTCAAGAGGTCCCGCTTGGCACGCGTTTCTTTTATAACTACTCAGATTGGCCGCAAAAGAACGCAAAGAACTCAAAGAAAAAACCTGAAACCATGTATTTCAGTTTTAATGCTCTCTGCGATCCTTGCGTTCTTTCGCGGCTAACAGATTTTGACCCGATTTGACCTGAGTAGTTACTTTCTTTTTTGATTTTCACCAAGAAGGTATGCTACAGTAGACTGAGGAGAGTGAACCATGTTCATACGAGAATTGAAAGACTGCGAAGAATTTATTGCCGGCGACAACTGCGTGCTGCGCGAGATCCTGCACCCTGACAAGGACAAGATCGCGCTTCGCTACAGCCTGGCGCACGCGGTAGTGAAACCCGGGGAGACCACATGGCCACACCGGTTGAAGACCTCAGAGGTCTATTATATTATCGATGGAGAAGGCACCATGCATATCAACGACAGCTCCGCGCCGGTGCGGCCAGGCTCTACCGTCTATATACCACCCTCGGCAAAGCAGAGCATCACGAATTCCGGCAGAAGAGACCTCAGGTTCATCTGCATTGTTGACCCTGCGTGGCGCAAAGAGGATGAAGAGGTGATGTGAGCTTCTGCAATTCTGTCATATCTATCACTCGGAGTGAAACTCGGGTCTATCTTTCACCTACGAGTGTGCAATTTCAATCAAGCGAAATAATTAACGAATTCCAGTTGTACTATGCAGCTGAACTGTGGGCGGAACACATACCTGATTACTGCATTTGCACGGTCAACGTGTTACCGTTTTCTGTCCAGCACTTCTCTCACCTTTTTCAATAAACTCTGCGGCGATATGGGTTTGTAGACCAGTGCGGTATCAGCATCGACCAGAGCCTTCACACGAACCATATCCGGTGAATATCCGCTTGCAAAAAGGACCGGGATTTCGGGCCTTGTCTTTTTGATCTCTTCATATGCTTCTCTGCCGTTCTTCTTTGGCATGACAATGTCGAACAGAAGCAGTTGGATCCTGTCTTTGTTTTCCATGAATTTCATAACCGCCTCGTCGCCATCGTTCGCAATAATCACCGTATAGCCCGCTTGCTCAAGTACGAGCAGATTAAGTTTCCTCACAGCCGAGTCATCCTCGGCTAAAAGAATTGTTTCCGTGCCGCCTTTCATATCCTCTGCTGCGATTATTGGCTGATCCTCCATTGCCTCGGTCTTGATCAGCGGAAGATAGATCTTAAAAGTAGTGCCCTTGCCCCGTTCACTATATACGTTGATAAATCCATCATGTTGCTTGATGATGCCATACACCATGGCCAGTCCGAGTCCTGTTCCTTTGCCGACTTCCTTGGTCGTATAGAATGGTTCGAAGATCTTTAGTTTGGTCTCCTCGGTCATACCTATACCGGTGTCGGTGACGGAGATCAAGGCATAGGTGCCTACCTTCCCATAGCCATGGGCTGCCACAAAGCTGTTGTCCAGCTCCGTGATCTCCGACGCTATCGTGAACGACCCACCATTCGGCATCGCATCCCGCGCATTCGTTGCCAGGTTCATAAATACCTGCTCCAGCTGGCCCGCGTCGGCGAAAAGAGTCAAGGTCGCCTTCTTCAGGTCCATACGCACCTCGACATCCTCTCCGATGACACGAATCAGGAATTTTTCCACCTTATTGAGTATCTTGTTCAGATCAACAGGCTTCCGGTCAATGATCTGCTTTCGGCTGAAGGCAAGAAGACTCTGGGTGAGCGCGGCAGCGCGGTCTGCGGACTCCAGGATGTTCTCGATATTCATCCGCAATGGTTCGTCCTTCGGCATCTTCATGAGGGTAATATGTCCATAACCGATGATGGCGGTCAGGATATTGTTGAAATCATGGGCTATGCCGCCAGCAAGGGTGCCTATGCTCTCCATCTTTTGCGCCTGCAGGAGCTGGGACTGGAGCTTCTCCTTTTCCATCTCGTCACGTTTTTGATCGCTCATATCCGCGAATAATGCCAGCACATGGGGTTCCCTCTCAAATGTGAATGGCACGAATCGAACAGATATCCACACGTGCTTCCCAAAAGTGCTGATGTAATCCGTTTCGATCCGCTTCTCACTGTTGGTCGTGAGAGCTTCGTTCATGGCGGAAAGAAGCCCGTACTTCTTCCATGCCTCCAAGTCCCGGACGTTCTGTTTCAAAAACTGTTCGACCATGCCACCCATTATCCGGGTTAAGGCTTCATTGGCTGCGACAACAGCACCCGTTGCCTTGATCGATACAATGCCGATGGGGGAGCTTTCCATCATCGTTCGAATGAAGTTTAGGGTATCCTTGGTTTGCTGCTCTACCCGCCTGCGCTCTGTGATGTCATTGTGCACACCGACAAGGCCGGCAACTTTGCCTTCTTTATTCTTAATAGAATATGCCCGAAGATATATATCCCTTTCTTTTCTATCTTTATCTAACATTTTCACTTCGCCTACAAAAGAACCTCCATTCATAATTATGTCGAACACCTTTCGTCCTACTTTTTCATCTGCATATACAGTTGCAGGTGGCCCTGAAACACCATCTACTTCCCTAACAGATAATCCAAATAACTTAGTATAAGCTTCATTTTGATAATAATGCCTTCCAGCAGGTGTAGACATGCCAATTGCATCTGTGGCGCTACCCACAGCCATTTGGAAATAAAGAAGCTCTTCCTCAGCCTGCCTGCGATCAGTGATGTCGCGCAGGGTGACAAAAAGTTGATGAACTTCCCCTTCCGGAGATAGACGTGGGACGGTCAAACCTTCAAACCAAATAAGCCCGCCCCCTTTTGTTTTCACGCGTTTCTCGTAAGTTCGAGACCGACCCTCAAATGCATCTTGGATCGCCTGACGGACAATGGGCTGGTCTTCCGCAATGACCAACTCAAAAACGTTCATCTTTCTCAATTCTGACTGAGTGTAGCCCGACAGTTGCTCTGCACGGGGATTAATATCAATGATGTTGCCTGCTCTGTCTAAAAACAAGATGACATCATGGGATGACTCAAACAAAGCACGAAACTTTCTTTCACTTTCCCGGAGTTTCTCTTCCACCCGTTTGCGCCCAGTAATGTTAGTGGCGAATACGGCCAGACCCTCGGGCGCGGGGTAAAAACGGTTTTCCCACCAAGAGTCGAAAGCGGGGTAATAGAACTCAAAAACAACGGGCACGCGTTCGTCCATCGAGCGATGATACTGGCGGTCCAGTTCGGTGCCGACAATGTCAGGAAACACCTCCCAGAGGGTGCGTCCCAGGATCTCTTCGCGCGGCCGGCCCATAGCTCGGGACGCGGCTTCGTTGACGTAAGTATAGTGCCATTCTTGGTCGAAGATAATGTAGGTATCGGCAACGCCGGCAAGGACGGCCTCGGTACGAGCTTGGGCCCGCCGCAGTTCCTCTTCCATCAATTTACGGTCAGTTATGTCAAGCAAAAAGCCGATACAATCGACCGGGTTTCCGTCTGCATCATAGGTCAGTTTTAATTCGTCGCGCATCCACCTGTATTTTCCACTCTTATTGAGGAATCTATATTCATAAACAAAGTGTCCATTTCCCCGGAGACGAGAGAGTCCGTCGAATACACGTTGTTTGTCGTCCGGGTGAATGCCTTCATCCCGGAAATCGGGATTTTCACAGAACTCCGCTGGCGTATAGCCGAGTTGCTTTGTGATGTTTTCGCTGACATACGTACATACCCATGTCTTTCTAATATTGCAAATATAAAATATAGCTGGGCTGTCAGCAAGAAGATATTCCACCCTTTTCTGCACAGCTTCGAGTTTTTGATTAGACTCTTTGCATGTTTTTTTTATTTTTCTCATCTTGGCACCTCATCGACCACAACTCTTGGCTTCTCGAAATTGCTCCGTTTCTTTAACACGAGTCTTGAAAATACATTAAAAGCATATCACACTTCGCGTTTGTCGGAAATAATTTACTTTAGGAAGGAAACTACATGGTAAAGATTTGGAATTTCAGTATAGGCTGTGTAACTTTACCCCTAAAAGGAAAAGCTGCCAAGTATTCGATATATGTTGTTACCCACTCAGGACTCGAACTAGCAAAACTCATGCGATAAATTCAAGATGTACTGTGTACAGTCAGACCAATTCAGAAATCGTTGAGTTCAGGAAGAAACTTAGTCTTTTCTAAATTCATTGTCAATTGGAAGAACTGATGAATAAACAGGATAGAACGCTAGGAAAGGCTAAAAAAGATGTGATCGTTAAAGGTGTTAACAGTTTCTGTAAACATAAATTAAATGCACATTATGCGGGTGGAAGATCTACTTCCTTTTCCCGGTATATTTTTCTGAGTTCTTTTTTCATGATCTTTCCGGTCGCGGTTCTTGGAAGGTCTTCGGTGAAGATGAACCGCCGGGGTATCTTGAAGTGCGCCACATGTTGTGTGAGATATTCCCGGAGTTCTTTCGGAGTGGCCTGCGCCCCTTCCTTGAGCACCACATACATGATCCCCAGTTCCTTGCCTTCTTCATGCTCGTGGGGCACGCCGATCATGGAGCAGTCCTTGATAGCGGGATGCCGGTTGAGAACCTCTTCCACCTCATAGGGATAGACATTCAATCCATCGACGATGAACATGTCCTTCTTGCGGTCGATGATCCTGATATGGCCCGATTGGTCGATGGTGGCAACGTCGCCGGTATAGAGCCATCCGTCCCGGAGGGTCTTCGCCGTGTCCTCGGGTTTGTTCAGGTACCCTCGCATCACGTTCGGGCCTTTCACAAGAAGTTCGCCGGCTATCCCGGGGGGGAGCTGGTCGCCGCTTTCATTGACAACCTTGACCTCGATCCCGGGAAGCGGCAGGCCTACAGTTCCCGGCCTCCGCTTTTCCTTTTCCAGCGGGTTGAAGGACACCACGGGCGCGGCCTCTGTCAAGCCGTATCCCTCCAGCAGGGGGACCTTGAAGGCGCTCTCGAATGCATGGATAGTCTTCACCGGCAACGGCGCGGCGCCGCATACGCAGAGTCTGAGGTTCAGCAGGAGTTTCACGAAGAACGGCATGTTCTTTTCAGCCAGGATCTTATATACGGTAGGGATCGCGACGAACAGCGTGATCCGATCGAGGATAAGGCTCCTCACGACTTTCGAGAACGGGCGCACACCCGGAAGCAGCGAGATCATCGCGCCGGTGATGAGCGGCAGGATAACGCAGACCGTGTAGGTGAATGAATGGAAGAGCGGCAGGAATACGACAAAACGGTCCTTGTGAGTCACATGAATAACTTCCGTTGCCGCCAGGGCATTCACCAGAAAATTGCGGTGGGTCAGGAGGGCGCCCTTGGGCCGTCCTGTGGTGCCTGACGTGTAGAGGATGGTCGAGATATCGTTAGCCGTATGCGACGGCGATTTAAAAGTGTCAGTCTGGAAAGGCGCTTGCGCAAGTTCAGAGAGAATGAACAAAGAGAGCGTGTCGGATCGGGCGAGCTTTTGAACGGTTCCGGCGCAGTCCGCGTCGTACAGACAGATCCGGACAGCGGCATCATGCAGGATGAAGTCGATCTCTTCAGCAGCAAGAAGATTATTGAGCGGCAGCACGATCCCGCCGCCCCGGATGATGCCGAAGTAGGCCGCGATGTAATATGGATGGTTATGACAGAGGAGTGCAACCGGGTCTCCGGGCTTCATGCCTCGCTTGAGCAGCCCCGACGCGAACACGGTCGCCAGCCGGTCCATCTCCTGGTAGGAGAACTTTTTGCCTTCGTACTTGACAAAGGTCGCGCGCGGGGTCATGCTCGCGCGCTTGCTCAGGACCTGGTCGAGGGGCATGATCTCTCGTATCATGCTTGCGAGTATAGCATAGTCGTAAAAGTCAGAATAGTGGAAAAGCAGGTCCGTGTTCCTAACTCAGCACATGCCCCACGATCCTAGTTTTTTTCTGCACCCCAGTTCACAGCTCCGCCCCCGATGAATTCATTCGAGGCAGGCTCCGGTTTGCATTGCCGGTGCTGATAACGAGCCTTTTCGAGCAGCGCAGTACTCCGTACCCCCTCGCTCTACTGTCACCTTTCTTGCGTGCCCAAAGAAAGGTGACCCAAAGAAGGGCACCCGACGAAAATTCTTCACGGCGTGCTCGGTCGTCCTCAGTACATTTCGGAAACTCGCCCGGTGGG
>JBARBN010000073.1:0-5601 GCA_049793155.1 Nitrospirota bacterium | reverse complement strand
TCGCTTGTTGCCTGGTTCGAAACGATCCTCAACCTGTTCTCGAGCCGCCGCATGAAAAGATAAGCCCGTACCAGGGTCGCGAATGTGTTCTCGTCAAGGAACCCGTCCCTTTTCAAGGCGCGAAGGGCATTATATGTTCCGGGTATACGTACTCTTTTGTGATGTCTCCCGTGTAGCAGCTGCAAGTATTGGACAAGGAACTCGATGTCAACAAGTCCGCCTGCGCCTTGCTTGATATTGTAGGAAGCCTCGCTTTCCCTGCCGACCTCGTTCTCCATCCTTTTACGCATCGACGAGATGTCTTTGGCCAGTGTTGCCCGGTCCGCGTCGCGGTCCCGATAGATGAGTTCCTGGATCATATGACAGAATTTCATACCGACGGACCGGTCCCCCGCAACGCACCGCGCCCGCAGCAGAGCTTGAAGTTCCCAGGTCTCCGCCTGGCTGGAATAGTAATTTTTGAAGGCATCGACACTCTGCACCAGCGGCCCTTTGGAACCAGTGGGTCGAAGCCGGGTATCCACACGAAACACGAACCCCTCGCGCGTGAGCGTGGAGAGATAAGCGATCGTCTTTTCCGCAACCTTACTGAAATATTCGAACACTGTCAGGCCTGCGGGCGAGGCTGCCGCCTGGAGTTCGGAGAAAACAAAGACAATGTCCAGATCAGAACCGTAAGAAAGCTCCCTGCCGCCGAGTTTGCCGACACCGATGACGGCCAGGCCGGCGGTGGACCCCTGCATATTGTACCGCTTGCCGGTTTCAAAAGCGGCAAGTGTAAGTGCTGCATCGAGACAAACTTCGGCAAGTTTCGACAGATCACGGGAGACCATTGCCAGCGGCATATTCGACAACAAGTCCGCCATCCCGATCCGGATCTCTTCCAAATGTTTGAACCGCCGCAAGGCATCAAGTTTTTCTGAAATGTCCGACGCCTGTTCCAGGATCTCTCCAAGTTCCTTCGCAAAGCTCGTACTCGTGCCGGAATCAGAGGATTTTCGGGACTCGATGAGGTTTTGAAGGAGCATCGGCCTGCTCACGAGCAGTCGTGACAGATACTCGCTGTTGGCAAATACTGCGATCAGGACCTTGCCGGCCGATGGATCGATCTTCATCAGCGCCTGGAATGCCTCCCATGATCCCTGCGCAGCGAGAAAGGATTCCAGCTGGTTCAGCGCCATGCCGGGATCGGGTGAAGAGATGATCTCCTGGAACAGCGCCGGAAAGATCTCGTTTAAAAGCTTGCGGCTTCGCGGCGTCTGATGAACAAAGGCAGTTCCTTCACGGAGCAAAAGCAGGTCCCGGTAAGCCTTGCCGGGGTCCTTGAACCCAAGCTTTCCCAACAGCGAGACCGACTCCTGCTCAGGTGTCTCAGGGTCGAGTAGCGCTGAATAGTCCCTGGCTGATGATCTGACTGTTCCTTCCTCACCCGTAAAAGCGAACAGGTCGTCGTAGATGCCCCTTACCTTTTTCGTATGATCAGCATAGTCGCGGAGCAACTCCTCCGCCTCTCTGTGGGGAGTGAAATAACCGGCACGCCGGGCAAGGGTACGCAGTTCATGTTCGTCGTCCGGAAGCGTCTGGGTCTGAAGATCATCGAGGACCTGGATCCGGTGTTCCACGGTCCGCAGAAAGATGTAGGCCTTGGAAAGTACATCGTGCTCCTGATCGGTGATAAGTCCCTTTTGCGAAAGGACATGGAGCGCCTTGAGCGCGTTCTTTTCGCGCAGCGTCCGGTCCCTGCCGGAATAAATGAGCTGAAGCGCCTGGATCACGAACTCGATCTCCCGGATGCCGCCATAGCCGAGCTTTACGTCGCGGTGCGTCCTCCCCTTTTGCTCCACGTCCCTGTTGATCTTCTGCTTCATGTCGCGGATCTCGGCAATGGCGCTGTAATCCAGGTACTTCCGGTAGACAAAGGGCGCGATGCGGTCCATGAATTCCCTGCCCACGGCCTCGTCGCCGGCCACCGGTCTTGCCTTGAGTAACGCCGAACGCTCCCAGGTCTGGCCCCAGGACTCGTAGTAGATCTCATACCCGCCCAGGCTCTGGGCCAGGGGACCGCGCTGTCCCTCAGGCCGGAGACGCAGATCCACGCGGAACACGAACCCGTCCCCGGTCTTCTCGTTGATGGCAGCGCTCAGCTTCTCCGCGAGCTTGATAAAATACTGATGGTTCGTTATCCGGTTCGTTCTGGGAGCGTCTGAGGCGAATAGACCCTCCGTCTCGCCGTCAGCGGTATAAACGTACATCAGGTCAACATCGGAGCTGAAGTTCAATTCCCCTCCCCCGAGTTTACCCATGGCGATGACCGCGAACCCGACGGGAGTCTTTGTTCCGTCGGCGTTTTCCATGATCGGCCTGCCATATCGTTTGGTGAGCCCTGCATCGGCCCATTCATAAGCCCTCTGTAAGCTGACTTCTGCCAGATGAGACAGGTCCTCCACGGTTTCCCTCAGGTCCGCCCTTCCGAGCAGGTCGCGCAGCCCGATCCTGAGCATCTCCTTTTTGCGGAACAAACGGAGCATCCGGAAGAACTCGTGATCATCGGGATGATCGCCGACCAAAGCCGCGATCCGTTCGGCCAGCTGCAGCTTGACGGTTGAATGGGAAAGAACGAGCGGATCGAACAAAAACATCAGGCTTTCATCGGCGATCGCGACGAGGAAGGTGGAAAGGAACCGGCTTGCGCCGAATATCGTGATGAGCGCGCGAAGGATGTCATGCCTCTCCCGGCAAAGAGAGACGAAGGAGGGAATGTCTGTAAGCGCGCTCACGAACCTTTCGATATTGTTCAGCACCATGTCAGGATCGGCGGCCTTGGACAGATCGGAAAGCAGCAGCGATACGATCTCCGAAAAGCCCTCGGGGCCGAGCTTTGCGCCCAGGAGTTCAAGGTTTCTGAGTGCCTGCGCCGTGTCCTGTACGCCGAGTTGCGATAATTGCCCGGGAGCGGGCGTTATATGTTTGTCAAATGACATTTTTTATATTATACTGATATGCAACAAGAGATACAACTATAAGTACCTGATCTTGCCACGAAGACTCAAAGGCACGAAGGTTTAAACGATAAGAGGGGCAACCCTGCGTGGTTGCCCTTAATGCGGACGGCGGCCACTACAAATATTTTCTTCGTGTTTTTTTCGCGTCTTGGTGACTTCGTGGCTGTCTTGTGTTTCGAGACTTATGAAAGAACTTCGCGACAATCAGCGCTGTTTCGTCTGCGGCAGGGATAACCCCGCCGGCCTTGGGGTCGATTTTGAGATCGATAGAGAACGGCGCTCGATCAGCGCAAAATTCACGCCATCGGATATTTACCAGGGGTATGAGGGGATCGTCCACGGCGGCATCCTCTCGACATTGCTCGATGAGGCAATGGCCAAGCTCACCGTCGGCCTCGGGATGCCCGCCGTGACCGCCGAGATGACGGTCACCTTCAAGGCTCCTGCAGCCCCGGGAGAAGATTTGTTCGTATCCGGCAGGCTTACCCACGAGACCAGACGACTGATCCGGGCCGAGGCAAAGATCGAGCGGGGGCCAGTAGTGATCGCGAAGGCCACGGGGAAATTATTGAGAGTCAGTTCGTAGTTGGGAGTTCGTAGTTCGGAGTAAAAAAAGATCTGACAAGTTAGGAGTTAGGAATTTGGTGTTTGTAGTTCGGAGTGAAAGCTGTGGCGTTTCCACGCTTATTACTCCGAACTCCACACTCCGAACTCAACACTGCCTTATGGAATACACCCACAAACAACTCATAGCTCTGATCAAGACCAGGACAGGGAAACCCGTGATGGTGCGCGAGCTGATGCGGCTCCTAAAGCTCCAAACCTTCGACCGGCATGAACTTAAACAGGCGCTTAACGAACTCGTTCTGAGCGGTGAGATCGTCAAGACGCGCGGAAATCGCTACGGCCTGCCCGAGAAGATGGACCTCGAGACCGGCATCTTCCAGGCCCATCCGCAGGGATACGGATTCGTGATACCGGAGACAAAGGGCAGGACCGATATTTACATCTCCGCGAAGGGAAAACTGGACGCCATGAACGGCGACAAGATCGTGGCCCGCGTATCGCCGCCAGTCGGCAAAAAGAAGATCGCGGGCAAGCGCGAGGGTGTGATCATCCGCATCCTCGAGCGTGCGCACACGCGGGTCGTCGGCTCGTACGAACTCCCTGATGTGAAAGCCGGAGGATACGGGTTTGTAACGTCGCGCGACCCCAAGATCACCCAGGATCTCGTCATCGGCAGGGAGAACGCAGGCAATGCAAAGAGCGGCGACATCGTGTCCGCCGAGATCATCGCTTATCCCATGCGCGGCAGGCCGCCGGAGGGCAGGATCATCAGGGTCATCGGTCAGCCAGGCGATCCCGGCATCGACTCTGAGCTGATCATCGAGCAGTACGAGCTCCCGGTCCATTTTACGCCCGCCACGCTCCGGGAAGCCGAAGACATCCCGCAGCAACTCAGCCCCTCTATGCTCAAGGGCAGGAAAGACCTCCGGGACCTGGTAACGGTCACCATCGACGGAGAAACAGCCCGCGACTTCGATGATGCGATCTCCATCGAAAAGATCAAGACAGGGTACCGGCTCTGGGTGCACATCGCGGACGTTTCCAGCTATGTCAGGGAGGGCACCTCGCTCGATGAAGAGGCGTACCAGCGCGCCACGAGCGTATATCTTCCGGACCGCGCCATTCCCATGCTCCCCGAGGCGCTCTCGAACGGCATCTGCAGCCTGAACCCGAACGTGGACCGGCTCACCTTCACCTGCGAGATGGACATCTCGCCGGAAGGAGCGGTCCTGCGGTACGACATCTACGAGAGCGTCATCAACAGCAACGAGCGCATGACCTACACCGCGGTGCGCGAGATCCTCGTGGACCGGGATGCGGCCCAACGGAAACGCTATGCCGCGCTCCTCGACGAATTCGGGCTCATGGAAGAACTCATGGCAATCCTGCGCGCGAAACGTGCGAAACGCGGCAGCATCGACTTCGATCTTCCCGAGCCCCAGATCGTGCTCGACCTCCAGGGCCGCATGACCGACATTCTGCGGGCCGAGCGGAACATGGCTCATCAGATCATCGAGGAGTTCATGCTTGCGGCGAACGAGACCACGGCGCACCACATCGAAAAGAAAAAAGCGCCGTTCATCTATCGCATTCATGAGGAACCGGCCGAGGAAAAACTGACGGACCTCATCGATTTCCTTGCGACCCTCGGCATAACCCTGCCCGCGGTGAAGAAGCTCAAACCCCTGCACCTGCAGAAGGCGCTTGCCAAGGCCAAGGGCACGCCGGAAGAGACGCTGATCAACACTGTCCTGCTCCGCACCATGAAACAGGCAAAGTATTCGGCGGAGAACGTCGGACATTTCGGACTCGCCGCCGAGACCTATACGCACTTCACCTCGCCTATTCGTCGATACCCGGACCTGATCGTGCACCGCATCCTGAAGGCAGATTTGAATGGCAGGTTGAAGAACGAAGCCTTTGCGGAGCAGCTTGCGGAAAAACTTCCCGGCCAGGCGGATCATTGCTCCAAACGTGAACGGGTCGCGATGGAGGCGGAGCGAGATGTGATCACCATGCTCAAACTCGAATT
>JBARBN010000072.1:0-22788 GCA_049793155.1 Nitrospirota bacterium | reverse complement strand
CCCGTCACCACCAGGTTCACGAGCGACAGCGGCAGCATTACCTTCCACCCGAACGACATCAGCTGATCATACCGCGGCCTGGGCAGCGATGCCCGAAGGAGGATGAAGAAACAGATGAACACGAGCGTCTTGATCAAAAACCAGGCCACGGGCGGCAGCAGCGGCCCCATCCATCCGCCAAAGAACAGTGTCACCGTGAGCGCCGAGATGAGCGTGATCGCGAGATATTCACCCACGAAGAACATGCCGAACTTCATTCCGGAATATTCAGAATGAAACCCCGCCACCAGCTCGCTCTCGGCCTCGGGAAGGTCAAAGGGCAGGCGGTGCGTCTCTGCAATGCCCGCGATGAAGAAGACGACGAAACCGATGAACTGCGGCAGGATGAACCACCCATCGCGCTGAGCCGCCACGATCTCGCGCAGATTGAACGATCCCGCGAGCATCACCACTCCCATGAGGGAAAGGCCCATGAAGACCTCATAGCTCAGCATTTGCGCGATCGAGCGCAGTCCGCCCAGGAGAGAATATTTACTGTTCGATGCCCAGCCTGCCAGCGCAACGCTGTATACACCCATGGACGACATGGCGAGAAAGAAGAGCAGGCCGATGTTCAGATCAACGACCTCGATACCCGGCGCAAAGGGGATGACCGTGAAGGACATGAGCACGACCACCATGATCACCGCGGGCGCAATGATGAACACGGCCTTGTCCGCGAAGGGCGGGATCCAGTCTTCCTTGGCGAACATCTTGATCGAGTCCGCCAGCACCTGCAACAGACCGAACGGCCCCACGCGGTTCGGGCCGTACCGTTCCTGCCACAGCGCTAAAAGCCGCCGCTCGAGCCAGATAAGGTTCGCGCCGATGGTCAGCACCACGAAGAGGATGCCGAAGACGGTTATGATATGTCGAAGCGTGTCAGTCATGGTGTCTCTCGGCGCTTAGATTTCATCAGTTTTTCCCGTTCAACGATCGATGGCGAATAACTGCTCAGTTCTTCCGAGCCGAAGCTGTGGTAGAGCGGCATGGTCAGTTGTTCGCCGTCATTGGATCTAGCGGCCTCGGGTATATTCTGGAAATAGGCGATCGTGCCCCTCACCCCTGCCCTTTCCCCGGAGGGTAGAGAGGGTTTTTCGATCATTCTTTTTCCCGGATCACCACCGTTGAGCGGCCCGCCGACTTCCTGCTGGAACTTGTTCAGCGCCTGGACAGAATTCCATCCCGGAGACCAGTAGCGTGAGAGCAACGGCGCAGGCGGCTCGTCGTCGTACCCCTCCATGGAAAAGCAGAGGGGAGAATCCGGGTCCGCGGGCGGTTTGGGCTCATGCACGCTAATATCAGCGAGCATGGCCGTGCGTCCGCTGTACCGATGCGGCTCGCGAGGGATCTTCTGACCGTTCATTCTGAAATGAGCGGATGGCGCGATGTCCCGAAGACGTGAGAAGATCGGCAGTGTGGAGGCCATGTCGCTTACCAGGTCATCGAACGACGGCCATCTATCGACTCCGGAATTGACGGTTGCTTTCAGTATATCATTGATCCACTTCCAGCCGGCCTGAATCCCTCCCAATGGAACAAAAACCGAATAGAAGCGCTGGGCCCGGCCCTCATTGTTTACGAGCGTGCCTGTGGCTTCTGAAAAGGTCGCGGCGGGGAGGACGAGATCGGCTTTCGACGAGGTTGCATTGAGCAGATGGTCGATAACAATGACCTGCCCGTCATTGTGCAGAAGCGCATCAATCGATTTCCGGTCACCCCTGCGGTACAGGTCATTTTCAAGAACGATGATGGTGTCGGCCTTCTCGACACCTTCTCCCAAATTCTTTCCACCCATCAATCCCGAGCCTAAGCTATTGCATTCAGGGACGACGTAGGAGAGCTCCGCAGGTTTGCCGCTCTTACACAGCGCCCAGGCGATGTTCGCTGCGGCCTGGATGAGGGATCTGCTGCCAAGGCTTGCGCCGGAGATGATGAGAGGACGCCTTGCGGTCTTGAGAGCAAGGGCGATCTCCCGGGAAAGGGCCGTGAGCTCTTTACGTTCCCCCTCATCCTTGCCCCCTCCTTCCGGGGGAGAGGGAATATCTTGTTGTCCCTCCCGGACGGCGGATATGGTATCTGATATACCGGGAACTGCCGGGGCGTCGGGATCCAGTTCATGGGCGATCGCAAAGCCGAGACCTGCTAAATCTTCAGGGGCCGCATGAAACGTCCTCGTCGCAAGAGCATCGAGCCCGGTCCTCGTGATAGTAGCGAGATAGAACGGCCCGGTCTCACCCTGAATCGCGTTGCGAACAGCGCTGTCGTCCCACTCCGGGATTCGCATTCCCGCCATCTTTTCTTTGGGTTTGTTTCTTACCGCCTGCCGGATCGCCAGGTCAAGCAAAGGAGCGGCGTTCGTGACGTCTTCGCCGAGCACAAGAACCACATCGGACATTTCAACGGCGTGCAACGACGGAGTGTGTGCAGGGCCCTTCTGAAGAATGTCAATGATGAGAGAGATAAGTTGGTGCTCCTGTTCCGACATTCCCGAATAGAATTTGTCAGGCCCCACGAGCGCACGAAGCGCGAAGTTCGATTCCAGAGAAGCGCGGGGGGATCCGATGCCGATGACCTTTTTGCTCGTGGAAAGGATGTCGGCGACGCGCTTGAGGGCTGTTTCTTTTGTCATCGGCGCAAATACGGCATCCCCCTCACCCAACCCTCTGCCTCCAGGGGGGAGGGCTTTGCCATCCCTCCCTTCCTGTGAGGAATCGAGGGAGGATGAAATCAGCGGTTGCTTGATCCTTTTATCGCTGTTCACGAATTCATATCCGAAACGCCCCCGGTCGCAGAGGAAGTAGCCGTTCACTTCGTGGTTGTAGCGATTCAATATCCGGCGAAGCGTGCCGTACCGTTCTCCCGCGATGGTGTTGCAGCCAAGGCCGCAATGCACGCAGATCGATGGCGCGGTCTGGAGGTCCCATTTGCGTGTGAAATGTTTTTTAAACGTCTTGTCCGTGAACACACCGGTGGGGCATATCTCAACGAGGTTGCCGCTGAATTCGCTTTCAAGCACGCCGTCCTCGTGGCGGCCGAAGTACACGTGGTCGTGCGACGCGAACACATTCAGGTCCCGCCCGCCCGCATAGTCCCGGTAGAACCGGATGCAGCGATAGCAGGCAATACAGCGGTTCATCTCGTGGTTGATAAAAGGGCCGAGGTCCTGGTTCCGGTGCGTGCGCTTCTTGAACCGTGTGTGGCGATAGGTGTGGCCGGTCATGACGGTCATGTCCTGAAGGTGGCATTCCCCGCCTTCGTCGCAGACCGGGCAGTCATGGGGATGGTTCACCATCAGGAACTCGGTGATGCTCGAACGAAAGGTCTTTGCCTCGGGATCGTCCACGGAGATGCGCATACCTTCGGTCAGAGGCGTCATGCAGGACATGACGATCCTGCCGTGACTGTCCTTCTCGTCCTTGTACGACTTCACCGCGCACTGGCGACAGGCGCCCACGGCATGCATGGCCGGATGCCAGCAGAAGTAGGGAATGTCGAAGCCCAGGGACAGACAGGCCTGGAGGAGGTTCTGGTCAGGCTTGACCTGGTATGGTTTGTTGTCTATATAGATAGTGATCATTTGGTAATTGATTATCAACTATGCTTATTGATAAGCTCAAAATCCAATATTAACATCAAACTAAAATAGCCAACTGAAGGGCTGGAGCTAAAACCATGGGTTTATTTTTTCTTAGTAAGTTTTCTGACGAATTTAACATATTGCAAACCTGCTATGAAAAATTAAATGAGCATTTTCTGTCTTTGATGTGCCTCTCGAAGTCTTCCCGGAAATACTTGATCGCGCTCTGGAGCGGCTCGACAGCGCCGGGGGCAAGGGCGCAGAAGGTGGTGCCCGGCGCGAGGAGTCTGCAATGGAGCGCGAGGCGTTCGATGTCGCCCGGTTCGCCCTTTCCTTCCTCGATGGCGTGCAGGATCTTTTCCGTCCAGGGAAGACCGTCACGGCAGGGTGTGCACCAGCCGCAGGATTCGCGGCTGAAGAATTTTATCAGATTATGGACGAACCCCACAGGACAGGTCCTGTTATCGAGCACGATCATGGTCCCCGTTCCCAATCTGCTGCCCGCCTTCATCACCGAGTCAAAGTCCATCTTCACGTCGAGGTGGTCTTTCACCAGAAAGTCCGTTGACGCGCCGCCGGGAATCAAACCGCGGAATTGATAGCCGTCGAGCATCCCGCCTGCGTGCTCTTCAAGAAGTTCCCGGATGGTCACTCCCATGGGCAGTTCCCATATACCCGGTCTCTTGACGTGGCCGCTTACGCCGAAGAGCTTGGTCCCGCTATCCGCGCTTTTGCTCAGGCCCTTGAACCAGTCCGGCCCGTTATTCACGATGTGCGGAATGTTCGCGATCGTCTCCGTGTTGTTCACGATCGTGGGTTTGCCGAAGAGGCCACAGACCTGGGGGAAAGGCGGCTTTGCGCGCGGGGTAGCGCGCTTTCCCTCCAATGCGTTCAGGAGCGCGGTCTCTTCGCCGCAGATATAACGGCCCGCGCTTGCATGAATGCGCATGTCGAGATTGAAGCCCGAGCCGAGGATGTTCGTGCCGAGATAGTTGTTTGCATAAGCTTCGGCTATCGCTTTTTCAAGCCGTTTGACAGCAGACCTGTACGCCCAGCGGACGAAGATAAAGGCGTTTTCCGCTTCGATGGCATATGCGCTCGTGATCGCGCCCTCGATGATCTGATGAGGATCACCTTCGAGCAGCATGCGGTCCTTGAATGTCCCCGGCTCCATCTCGTCGGCATTCACCACAAGGTATTTGGGACGGGGTGCGTCCTTGCCCATCGGCACAAAGCTCCATTTTGCACCGGTAGGGAAACCGGCGCCGCCGCGGCCCCGGAGATCGGACGCCTTGATGATATTCTGAACGTCCTGCGGCGACATGGTAAGCGCCGTGCGCAAGGACCGGTAGCCGCCGGCTTCCTCGTATTCTTTCAGAGAGAACGGTTCCCTGCCGGGATGGATGTTTTTTGTGAGTGGTTGTTCCATATTTCAAAATCCTTAAAATCTTTGACACTGAAAAAGCGGACAAGGGCTATGATTTAAACAGTGTCTGAGACCTGCAATTCTTTGACACGGAAGAGGCGGATAAAGACTGATTAAATACAAGGATGTAATCCGCCTTTATCATAGCCTTTATCCGTGTAAATCCGTGTCAAAGGTTCACTTGTATTTTTTCAGCACTCCATCCATCATCTCCGGCGTCACCGGCCCGTATAAGTCTTCATCCACCATCATGGCCGGAGCTCGGTCGCAGGCGCCGAGGCAGGAGATGGGGAGGAGAGTATATCTGTTGTCCCCGGTCGTTTCACCGAATCCGATGCCGAGTTTCTTCATGATGCCGTCAAGTAAGGGATTGTACCCCATGACCCAGCAGGAGATGCTGTCGCATACAAGGATCACATGTCTGCCAACGGGTTTTCTGAAAATAAAACTGTAGAACGTGGCAACGGCGTCAAGCTCCTCCGGCGTCATCCCGAGCATGCCCGCGACGTCCTTGATGCTCTCATCGGACAGCCATCCTCGACGGCGCTGCACGATGTTCAGCGCTTCAACGGCCGCTGAGGGCCTGGTCGCGCAGTGGGCCAGCTCGGCATTGATCGCTTGTATCTCCGTATCGCTCAGCATCTAAGGTTCACACAGAATGGTCCTATTCTTTCCTTTCCCTTTCGCTTCATACAGACACTTGTCAGCCGCGCTGATCCGGTGCATGATCGACTCATCCACCGTTTTGTCCAGCATGCCGTGCGATATGCCGATGCTGATGGTGACCCTTGCTTTGCCGAGCGACGTCTGCGCGACTTTTTGCCTCAAGGTCTCGGCCAGCTTCAGCGCTGTTTCGCGGGTCACTGAAGACATAAAGACGATAAACTCCTCCCCGCCATACCGACCGAGGACGTCCGATGCCCGCATGTTTTTTCTAAGCGTCTGGGCGATCTTTCTGAGGACTTTATCTCCGGTAGCATGTCCGAAAGCATCATTGATATGCTTGAAGTCGTCGATATCGATCACCATGATCGTTACGGCAAAGTTGCTTCTCTGTGCGAGGTGGCTGAGCGGTTTGAGCACGTTCAGAAATCCCCGCCGGTTCAGGATCATGGTCAGCTCATCGGTCGTGCTCTGGACGGTCAACACCCGGTTGTCATGCCAGAGACGGCGCAGGGTCTCGCCCAAGAGTTCGAGCTCCGGTGTTCTTGTCGCATAGGTGTTCAGCGCCTTGATGAATTTTTCGATATGGCGATCGTACAGTTCCTCCGTTTCAACCTGGTCGTCGAACAGGCTTGCGAAATGAAAAAGTGTGGCAAATGCGGGATGTAAAATGTAAAACTCGAGCCGGAAGGCCAATAAAAAAGTCTCGGGTTTATCGGATATGATATCGATGTTGCGGCACAATTTTTCGCATTTCGATTTGACCGCGTTCAATTCCACTGCGCTTTTCCCGGGGTCCTCGAATATCTGCGGGATCATCCCCTCTTTGGCCAGCGCGAGAAGCCTCGCCCATATCTGCACGTGAGTGTCCTCCTCCCGGGACATGGTAAGCCAAAAAGTACTGAGCCGGCCCTTCGTGTTTTTGGAGAGCTGAAGATACGCCGTGGAAGCGAGCTTATCGATAGACAGGCAGAGGGCTATGATCTTGTTCAATTGCGCTTCGCTCATGCGTCCTCCCTATTCAAAAAAAGGATTGCTCGGCCGGCTAACGGTCCAGGTCCGCCAGGATGTAATCAACGCTGCCGATGATCGCGAGCAGGTCCGCGATCATCAATCCCTTGCTGATCTTCGGCACCATTTGCAGGTGCGCGAACGAAGGGGTCCTGATGCGCGTGCGGTAGGACATCGTGTTGCCGTCACTGATGAGATAATATCCGTTGTTGCCTTTCGTCGCCTCGATGCCCATGAACGCCTCGCCGGCCGGGATCACCGGGCCCCAGCTGACGCCGAGAAAGTGGGTGATGAGTGTCTCGATGTCATGCATGGTGCGTTCTTTTCTCGGTGGCGTGGTGAGCGGATGGTCCGACTTATACGGTCCCGAAGGCATGCTGTCGACGCACTGTTCGATGATGCGCAGGCTCTGGCGAATCTCCTCGACACGCACCACGCCGCGGTCATAGCAGTCGCCGTGAGCTGCCGTGGGGATGTCGAACTCGAAGTTCTCATAACCGGAGTAGGGTCGTTTCTTTCTCAAGTCCCACTCATACCCGCAGGCGCGAAGACCGGGACCGGTCACGCCCCAGTCGACAGCTTCATCCTTCGTGTACACGCCGATGCCCTTGGTGCGGCCCTTGAAAATGCTGTTCTGCATCACGATGGTGTCGTATTCCCTGAGCCGTGGCGGCAGGTACTTCAAGAAGTCGCGCACCATCCCGTCCCATCCGCGCGGCAGGTCCTGGGCCACGCCGCCGATCCGGAACCACTCCGGATGCATGCGGCCTCCGCAGATCGCTTCGACGATGTCGAAGACGCGCTCGCGGTCCGTGAACATATAGAATACGGGTGACAGCGCTCCCACGTCCTGGGCGAAAGTGCCGTACCACACGAGGTGGCTCGCTACGCGGAAGAGCTCGCACATCATCACGCGGATGGTCATGGCCCGGTCAGGCACCTTGATGCCCGCGAGCTTCTCCACCGCGAGACAGTAGGCCATGTTGTTCATCACGCCGCCGAAGTAGTCGATGCGGTCGGTGTAGGGGAGATAGGTGTGCCAGGACTGGCGCTCGGCCATTTTTTCGGCGCCGCGGTGGTGATAGCCGATGTCCAGCACAGAGTCAACGATCTCCTCGCCGTCGAGCTGGAGAATGAAGCGGAGAAGACCGTGGGTGCCGGGGTGCTGGGGACCGAGATTCAGGAACATGAAGTCCGAATTTGCTGCTTCCCGGCGCATGCCCCAGTCTTCGGGTTTGAACTTAAGCGCGGCCTGTTCTTTCTCTTCCTTTTCATCGGACAGCTGAAAGGGGCCCATCTCCGTAGCCCGTGCGGGATGGTCCTTGCGAAGGGGATGCCCCTTCCAGGTCATCGGCATCAAGATCCTCTTCAAATGCGGATGGCCGCCGAACTTTATCCCGAAGAGGTCCCATACCTCGCGTTCGTACCAGTTCGCTGACTGCCACAGGTTGGTGATCGTCGGGAGTGCGGCGGATGATTCCTTGAGCGGGACTTTGATGCGGATATCATCATTCCGGTCATACGAAAGGAGATGGTAGACGATAGTAAAATCGCTCTCAGGCTGGTCCTGACGATGATTGCGCACTCGCTCGTCGATGGCCGTGAGGTCGTAGAGCATTTTATAGGGACGATCGACCTCGGTCTTGAGATGACGGAGCACGTCGTTGACCTTGTCGGCGGTCACCCAGAGTGTAGGGAACTCGTCGCGCGTGTGTTGTTCGGCGAGGATTGCGTCGCCGAAGATTGTTTTGAGGTCAGTGATGATGGGGTTTGTTGGGGGCATATAATTAATATTTACCGCGGAGGCACGCAGGCACCGAGAAACAGCTAAAAAATTATTGTTGAGAAAACCTGAACGTCACAAGATCGTTAGTTTTCAATTTTTATTTTTGTGACTAAGGATCATTGCAATCTGTGGAAATTTGCTTTTCTCGGTGTCTCCGCGTCTCCGTGGTGGAATGATATTACACTTCATCGGGCGATCTCAGGACCGTGGCCTTCTTCCGCTCCTCCCGCTTCAGGTCCCGCATGCACGGCTTCTCAGGCTGCACGATACCTTGCGGTCCCGCGACCCAGCTCAACGGTCGCCGCTCCTTGCCAACCTGTTCACGCAGCATCAGCAGCCCTTCCATGAAGGCCTCGGGCCGGGGAGGGCACCCGGGGACGTACACGTCTACCGGAAGGAACTTGTCCACGCCCTGCACCACGCTGTAAATGTCGTACATGCCCCCGGAGTTGGCGCAGGAACCCATGGAGATGACCCACCGCGGGGCCATCATCTGTTCATAGAGCCGTTTGATGATCGGCGCGACCTTGATGAAGACCGTGCCTGCGACGACCATCGTGTCCGCCTCGCGCGGCGTGCTGCGTATCACCTCCGCGCCGAAGCGCGCGATATCGTACTTGCTCGTCAGGCTTGTGGCCATTTCGACATAACAGCAGGAGAGGCCGAAGTTGAAGGGCCAGATCGAGTTCTTCCGGCCCCAGGCGAGCATGGCCTGCATCGTTGTCAGGACCAGGCTTTGCCGCACTGCCTCTTCTGCGGACTCAAGGTTTGGTTTAGTAAGAGAGTAGTTCATCAGAACCTTTATAGTATCGACAGGATACCAGGATTCACGGGACAGGTCAGGGACATTCTAAGGTGTCATCCGACCTGTACGCTCTAATCCTGCCTGAGGGTTTTTTGTTGATGCGGGGGAACCCCACTCCAGTGCGCCGATCCGCCAGAGGTAGACGAGCGTGGCGGTCAGGATCCCGATGAAAACCATCATTTCCCCGTAGCCCTGCCAACCATTCTCTTTAATGGATACGGCCCAGGCGAAGATGAAAACAGCCTCAAGGTCGAAGATGACGAAGAACATGGCGATCAGGTAGAACTTGATGTCGAAGCGCACTCGTGCCGTACCTGTGGAGACGATCCCTGACTCATAGGGCTCGTTCGTCTGCCTCTCACGATGCCGTTCGCCGAGGACGTACGAGAGTGATATCATGATCGCTACGAGGGCAACAACAGCGAAAAAATACAGTCCCAGGGGCCAGAGCGCGGTTGACTCGATCACTTGTGCTGTCATGGTATGAGAATATCACAGGGGCGGGGAAAGTCAAGAAAAGAGAGGCAGGGCCCCTCACCCCAGCCCTCTCCCGCAAGGGGCTAGGGAGGTTTGCATCCTCTCCCCAACGAGGAAGAGGAGCGAGATGAGGCGAGATTGTGCCGGTTGGAGGTCGCGCGAAAAAAAAGCGGGGCATCGCTGCCCCGCGGGAGAGTGGTCTATTTTGCCGTAGTGCCGCCGTACCGTTCATTGTAGAACTTCTGGATCTTTTCGAGTTGTTCTTTTGTCATTCCCTTTGTGTACCACTCGTGCCGAACATCGGACTCGAGGTATTTCTTCACGATCTCATTATAAAGCTCCGGACCCGCGACGGTCTTCACCTCCGGCAGGAACTCGGTATAGAAGTTCTTTGCCACATCATAAATTCCATGCCACCAGGCATAGTCGGGGCCGGACATGGCTGCACCGTGCCGCGCTCTTCTGCCTTCATGATGCCAAAGCTCCCAGTATATCCAGTCCAGCTTGTCGTCGAAATTCGCCTTCGTAATTTTCCCCTTGTCCATCAGTTCCTGCCTGATCGCGGTTGCGGGCTTTGCGAATTTGTCGTCGTAGAGATTGACAAGATTATCGAACTGATTGTAGAACCCCACCACGAAGGGCGACGAGTGACAATTGCTGCAGACGTCCTGCATGGCTGCACGTTTTTTGTCCGCGTTCTCCATCTTCTTCGAAATCGGCGGCCGCAGTGTCCAGCTGATCCGGGCGCCCACATCATGGGTCACGGCCTGGGTCGGCGTGGCGCTCATATGGCAGGTGGCACAGGTGGGGGCGGCGGAATAATCCTGTCCCACGACCCACTTGTCCTTGTGCATGTTCATCCGCTCCTTGTTGGCCTCGTAAAGGATCCCGTGTTTTGATTCCTGATATACCTCCATCTGCGGATGGTCAGGGCCGAGATGGCATTTGCCGCAGGTCTGGGGTTCCCGTGCCTGCGCCTTTGAGAAATTGTGGCGTGCATGACAGGCCGAGCAGGATCCCTTGGAGCCGTCGGGGTTTATTCTGCCGATGCCGGTGTTCGGCCAGCTGTTGGTGTCGAGCTTGCCGTTTGCAAGGACCTTGACCTTGCCGCCGTGGCACTGAAGACAGCCGACTGCAACGGCCTCTTGTCCGCCCACGACCTCACCGAGATAGTTGTCCGCGGAATTGAGGATGTCGCCGGCTTTAGCATGGTGGCTCTCGGTCATCTCCTTTTCTTCCTTTAAATGGCATTTGCCGCAGTCTTTGGGTGTGACGAGGATCGCGATCGTGTATCCATTGTGTTCCATGGCGTCAGGATCGGACTTCTCCGCCCTGTGGCAGGTGTAGCAGTCAACACCTTTTGCCGCGTGAGTACTCAGCTTCCATTCCTTGACAAACGCCGGAGATTGCGCCTCGTGACAACCGATGCACGCCTGACCTTCTTTTGATGCTTTTACCTTTGCAGCTGCCGCTTCCCTTGGTGCGGCATGGAATACCAGAACCACGCCAAGTACCAGAGATATAACTAGGAGCTTCTTTTTCATACACTGTTCCTCCTTTTTAATTGGTTACCTTAATGAATGTCAATGTACAATGAAATAGGGGAAGTAACTTCTTGCCTGGATGCGCAAACGATCAGCGTACTACCGACCTTCTCACCGATGCCTTCCAGTTCGTGATGGATTTTGATAAATACGTGTATCATAAAATATAACTGTTAGGGAGTGTTTTTTGATCAAGCATGCATTAGTACAAAATATTTGCACATTAAAGCGCAAAATGGATTTCCAGTGTTATGATTTGCATCATAGGTCGCAACTACGCAGGAAAAAAGAAAACAGTCAGAAAAAGGGGGAATTAAGAAAAAACGAAAAGGGGAGCAGATAATTTTCGTGGAGGAGGCAGGAAAAGCCCGCCTCCTCCCCGACGCAACGTTCTGTCTGATTGATCGAGGAGGTATTACATCCTGTCCTGAATGCCGGACGGATCCTTGAATTCAAAATTAGGATTACCCTTGAGCTTCTTTTCTCCCCTGTTGTCGAGGTATTTCCTCAGTTCGAGGTCCACTTTGAGCGGCACATTGACCCCGGCTTTTGTGAGCGCCTGTCTCAGCAGGCCTTCGGCTTTTTCGGCGAAGGCGATAGAATCTCCGAGGATCCTCATTGCTTCCGTGGGATTATGGAAGCCGACGGAGTTCTCAGCGCCTACATAAACACCCCGATAGAACGCCTCTTCATAATAGTCCTTGGCCTTGTCATAGAAGGCCTTGTCAATAGTTTTTCCACCTGCCTGGGCAGCATTGGCGATCTCAAACAGCTTTGCCGCGGTAGCCGTAGCATAGCCGGCCCGCAGCAAAAGCGTCATTGTCCTGTCCTGGATTGCGATAACCTGTCCTTTCAGCCACTCGGGAGTTTCTGCGTGACATTGCATGCATGCTTTCATGTCGTTCTTGAGCGGGCTCATCACACGGTGGTCTGAAACCTTGTTCACGCCGACCTTGGTATAGGGCATGTGACAGTCCGCGCATGCTGCCCCAGCCTTCCAGTGGACACTGTTCATGGAGAACATTTCAAACTCGGGGTGGCGGATAAATGCAAGCTTGAAGCCCGTCACGTTCTGCTTCCATTCGCCATAGGACGGATCACTGCGGATCTTCTTGATGACGTTCTCGACCGTGATATTGCCCCAGGTGCTTCCCTGCCATGGGAAGAAGACGTTGGTGGAATGCATGTCCTTATCTTTTTGCACAACATAGGTCACATGGCACTGTCCACATACGGCACTTCGCATTTCCTGGCGCGTTAATTTGGCGGGATCGACACCCATGTCTTTCAGCGCAACGAGCAGCGTGAAATCTCTCGATAACTTCAGGGTCATGTCCTTGTTATCATGACAGTCGATACAGGCGACGCCGAGGGCCCTGTGCTTCTCAGGGATATAGCCGAGGACTTCCTTGTAAGGCTTGGAGAAGTAATCAAGCCCCTTTTCTTTTACCAGGGCCGGTGCGTAGGGCGTTTTGCACGTGAGACAGGCGCCGCCGGCCTTTACTCTCGATGGGTCGACCTCAAGCTGGTCGCGCAGCATGTTCGCATGGCCCCGGGGTTCGTTGTATTCGACGCCGAATCCCCATCCATTGAAGAGAAGCGCCATGTACGGAAATTCAGCCAGCTTGTCGTAGGTGATCCTGTCAGCGTCAAATCCCCGTTTGTACTTGCTCTTTCCCGCCGGCTCAGGCTGTTCCGTCTTTTTCCACATCTCGTATTCCGTTGGATATGCCTTCCCCCATTCGGTAGGGTCGATTGTTCCGTCCGGAATGATTACGGTCTTGACCGGTTTGCTCTCCGGCGGGGCGCACCCGAACAGGGATAATAAAGCGGCTGCGAACAGCACGAACAGTATGGCTACTACAGGCGATCTCTTCATAGCGGAACCTCCTTCATTGGATCAGGTTGATATTCGCTGAGATTGATATGGTCATATTGTTTCCGTTGATCCACTCCGGGTATGGATGATCGTGCGGTGACACTCCCAGCACTTTCTTTCATGATTGATAAATTCGACCGTGCTTTCATGGCATCGGATGCAGTTAGCCTGCAATACCTTCTCACCGTGAGCGCTCAGTCTAATCCGTTCCGGAACGCTGCCGGAGTAGAAAAACACCACATCTTTCAATCCGTCTATTGTTTTCCATATATAGTGGACGACTATATTTCCCTGAGGCAGGTGGCAGTCCACGCACAATTTTCTCCTGTGCGCTCCCATGTGCGACCACGATTCATACTGTGGCCCCATCACGTGGCATCTGGCGCAAAAATCAGGAGATTCTGATTTGGCGAGCAGTTTGGGCGGACCGAACATAAGGAAAACCATCACAGCAGCCCCGGCGAGGCATGCAAGGGCAATAACTTTAGCAACTGCCCAGGTTCTGATCCTGTTCATCGTATCGCCTCCTTTTAAACCATCTCGATATCAATCGGGGCGCATATTGCCGCAAAAAATTGAATAAAGAGAATTTATTCTTCATTTTTGTTCGTATCAGATGCTTGGCATGTGTTTCGATTATATCACAAAAAAAATCAGGGACTCCGGTCCTGTTGGAGCCATTATCTCTTGATCGGAAATACGGAGTATGTGGCATGAGATGCACTATTATGGCGGTATTTCCGGCAGGCCCTGTGTTCAAAAACACGCAATTTCCCCTTGACTTTGAAGCGTTTATCTTCTATATTATGAGCCGAAGAGGAGGTCTGTATGACAAAAGCAGATATCATCTCAGAAGTTTTTGATAAGGTTGGCCTGCCGAAGCAGGATGCTGAAGAATTGGTCGAGATGATTCTGGATATGATAAAGCAGATCCTGAAAGAAGGGGAGACGGTGAAACTTTCAGGGTTCGGAAACTTCGTGGTCAGGAAAAAGAAATCGAGGAAAGGCCGCAACCCGAAGACCGGTCAGGAGATCGAGATCACTCCGCGAAGCGTTGTCAGCTTCAGACCCAGCATGATTTTCAAAGAGCATGTCATCGAATCCCCAACAATCACAACCGAATAAGCTCTTTTATCGGATCGGTGAAGTAAGCCGCCTCTCCGGGCTGGAACAGTACGTACTCCGCTACTGGGAAAGCGAGTTCCCTCAACTCAAACCGAACAAGGGCAAATCGGGACAGCGCCTCTATACTAAAAAAGACTTAGATGCTGTTCTCCATATCAAACAATTGCTCTATAAAGAGGGCTATACGATCTCGGGGGCGCGAAAGAAACTTAACGGCAGAGGAGACCGGGACGCTCTCGAGTCGGCTGTTGAGACCGCAAAGAAGGAATTGAGGGAGATACTGGAATTACTCAAATAAGGTAACAAAGTCGGGGCGTGGCGCAGCCTGGTAGCGTACTTGCTTGGGGTGCAAGGGGTCGGCCGTTCGAATCGGCTCGCCCCGACCAATTATAGAAGCCCATAACTTGAAAAAGTTATGGGCTTTTTCCTTTTGTGATTTTACGCAAGATGACCATTATGGCTCATGTGCAGATACGACGCTATGCGCTCCTTTTGTGGTGATAAGCGACATGCCGGTTATAATTACTATCAATTAGTTGGGTCAATATTATTTTACAATGAGACTTGTTGCTGATAGACTCCGTGGTGTCGTTAAGAACATGGTTGGGCTGAAAACGGGGAAAGGGAGGAGGATTGAAGAGATGAGCGACAAAGTTGGGCAAAGGACAGGGATCAGCGCTCGAGCCTTAGCATCGATGGCTTTATTTTGCGCAGGCGTGTGGTTAGTTCCTTCCGGCATAGCACTCCATTTTGCCTCACACGAAGGCGACACCAGGTGGAGCCACCTATTCATGACGATGCACAACGCTGCTTCCCTTCTCTTAATAGCGGCCGTCGTCCACGTGATTCTGAACTGGAAGGTTCTGACCCACTACGTGGAGGCCAGGCTTGGAGAGTATATGCGGTTCAAGCGAGAGCTGTTGATTGCAGTCCTGGGCGTGTCAGGGCTTGTCCTGTTGGTGGCGTCCCATGCGCTTCACTGCCCCTAGAGGAGGTCGGTGCAAGGGAAACCTTAGGGGTCTCAGCGATTAACATCGGACAAACTGATAAAAATAGAATGCCCAACAAGACGGTGCAGCCAATAGGCTATAAAGTCAATCTCTGCCTGACCTCTGTGTTCTTTCTTTCCCCTTTACATCGCCCGGTCTTTTATTGTATAAACCTCATAGGTCTCACCTACCGTATCGATAACAATACATAGAGGTTTAACCATGATCCTCGTAACGAACGACGACGGCGTATACTCACCCGGCATCCAGCTTCTTGCCAGACATTTGCGGGAACTTGACTCGGTGGTGATCGTTGCCCCTGACCGCGAACGGAGCGCGGCAGGCCATTCCATGACCCTTCACCGGCCGCTTCTGATCGAAGAGATCAAGGAGTCGATGTATAGCGTCAATGGCACAACAACGGACTGCGTGAACATCGCGGTCAAGGGCCTGCTCAAAGAAACTCCGCGGCTCGTGGTCTCAGGCATCAACAAGGGGCCGAACCTTGGCGACGATGTAACCTATTCAGGGACTGTTGCCGGGGCCATCGAAGGCATCCTGCTCGGGATCCCTTCCTTTGCCATTTCGCTCAATGGGCGCCAGGATTTTCGATTTGCCGAGGCAGCGGAAGTTGCCCTTACTATCGCCCGGCGGATATTTGAACAGGGGCTTCCGACCGGCACCCTTCTGAACATCAATGTCCCGAATATTCCAATGTCCGAAGTATTGGGCACGCGCATCACCCGTCTCGGAAAGCGCATTTATCACCAGATGACGGTGGAACGTGTTGACCCGCGAGGGAAGAAATACTACTGGATAGGGGGAGGCGAGCCTGACTGGGAGCGGGAGGAGGGCACGGACCTCGACGCTGTTGACCGGAAGATGATCTCGATCACGCCGCTCCACCTCGATCTGACGGACTATTCCGCATTCGATAAGCTGAAATCCATGGAGGCAATGTCGTATGCGCCGCCGGCATCGCGCAGGAGCAGCGAGTGATAAATTATGAAAAAGAACGCGGCAGGATGGTGGACGAGCAGATCGTAAGCCGCGGGGTAAAGGATGCGCGTGTTCTCGCGGTCATGCGCAAAATACCACGCCATGAGTTCCTTCCCGAGGGTATCCGCGGCATGGCGTACAATGACAGCGCGCTTCCGCTCGGCGAAGGCCAGACAATGTCCCAGCCTTACATGGTAGCGCTCATGACCGAGTCCCTCGGACTCAAAGGCACGGAACGAGTGCTCGAGATCGGGACCGGATCGGGATACCAGGCTGCGGTGCTCGCGGAGCTATGCCAAAAGGTTTATACCGTGGAGCGTATCAAAACGATTGCGGACAAGGCCAGGGTTACGCTCGACCGGCTGGGGTATAAAAGCGTGGCTATAAAGGTTTATGACGGCACATATGGCTGGAAGGAGATGGCGCCTTTTGAAGCGATCATCGTGACCGCAGGTTCGCCCGATATCCCGGCGCCGCTTGTGGAACAGCTCAAAGAGGGCGGCAGGATGTCGATACCCGTGGGCGATCGGTATGGACAGCGACTAATCACGGTGGTTAAGACCGCGGAAGGCATCACCACCGAGCAGAGCATCCCCTGCGTGTTCGTCCCGCTTATCGGCAATCACGGATGGAAGGAATGAGAGTCAGGAATCATCCGCCACAAAAAGGACAGCATCATCCCTATACTCGCCCCCAGGACTGCACCCACCAGAACATCTGTCGGATAATGGACTCCCAGATAAAGCCTCGAGAAGGCGATCAATGACGCGAGGACAACCGGATAAAGGCGCCACGCCAGCTTGATATAGGTGCGGGTGAGCAAGAAGAGCGGCGTGGCGAAGGCGAAGGAACTGATGGCATGGCCGGAGGGCATGGACTTGGACTTGGGGCAGGGGAGGATCAGCCTGATTCCCTCCAGCGCCCGGCACGGCCGAACGCGTGCGACCGCATCCTTCATCCAATCCTCGACAAACACAGTCAGATAAACGGCGAGGCATGCTATCACGATCGTCCAGATCGCCGTCGTTCCATGGCCCATCCCGCGTTGGTCTTCTTGCCGGACCCCATGAATGACCATATATATAAGGAATGGCAGGACCAGAAGATAACCCTGCAGAGACAATGCCGGCATCAGCACGTCGAAAACGGGATTCACCAGGTTGTGATTTATGAAGAGAAGGAGTTGTGCGTCCAGGTACTGCATGGTTATTGATGAAGGCCTCGTGCACCGGACCTGATGACATTCGTGTCGCTTACTTCAATGAGCCCTTTCTCGACAACGGAGGATATTTCGGCAAGGATGATATTTATCATTTCCTCGGAATCGACTACTTCTATCTTGACGGGCAGGGTAGTGGAGAGTTCCAGTATCTTCGCCGTATGGAGTTTGCCGTGGCTCCCGTAACCCGCGACCCCGCGGAACACGCTTGCGCCTGATATCTTCCTGGAAAAAAGGATGTCCATGACCACTTCATAGACAGGTTTACCGTGGATCTTCTCAGTTTCGTCAACGTAGATGGTGAGTTTTTTTGCGGGGCCATTTTTTAACATTGTTTTCTCCTGCCGCATGCATTTGCCGTCTTCCCGGGCTTGACCCGGGATCCAGCGCTTTTGCACACTGGATTCCCGCCGGAGCCTGCCCCTAGCATGACGTAAGCAGGGGCGGGAATGACCGAAACGGATTTGAAGGTTTTCTGAATCTGCAGAGCAATCAACTTTTTTGTAACTCGTGTCCTCTGTGTCTGAACTAAATGCTTTTCGCGATCACCTCGCCAAGCTTCAAGGCGATGAATCCGACGCTGACGCTCAGAATCACATTCAGCATCGCGATCAGCCATTCACCGTCTTTCACGAGCGCGCCGGTCTCATATTCAAAGGTAGAGAACGTGGTATAGGCGCCGAGGAACCCCACGACAAGGAACAGTCTCCACTGCGGGTTCACCATGAAACGTTCCGTGAACAGCGACATGAGCAGCCCGATGAGAAAACTGCCGCTGATATTGATCAGGAAGGTGCCGAGGGGAAAGTTGCGTCCCCACCGCTGTCCGATCCAGAGTGCGACCCCATACCGGGAGATCGCACCGAGGAACCCGCCTATGCCTATGAAAAAAATATTTACCATAGTTGTCCCTGTTGTCGCTTGCTCCATTCATATCAGAAGCCGGGCTTCAAGTCAATGAAAATGGTTTCAGCAACCGGCGCTTGACTTTGGTGCAGATTGAATGCTATTATCCAGCCTGTTTTGTATCGATCAGGGAGGGGTAGTAAGGTGAAATCATTAAAAAAGACGCATACCTGCGGGGAATTATCCCGGAAGGATGTTGGCGCGCTGGTGACGCTCATGGGTTGGGTAAATACGAGAAGAGACCATGGCGGTCTCGTATTCATCGATCTGCGTGACCGCGCCGGCATAACCCAGTTCGTCATAAATCCGGAAACGTCCGCGGACGCGCATAAGCTTGCCCACGACATCAGGAGTGAGTTCGTTCTCGCCATCACCGGTACGGTCGCTCCGCGGCCGGGCAATACGGTCAATGCCAAACTCCCGACCGGAGAGATCGAGGTGCTCGTGAGCGGGCTGAAGGTCCTGAACCCGTCAAAGCCCCTGCCGTTCATGATCGAGGACGAGACGGACGTGGCCGAAAGCCTCAGGCTCAATTACCGCTACCTCGACCTTCGCAGGCCGAGTCTTCAGAAGGTACTCATGACCCGCCACACGATCGCCAGGACCGTGCGGCAATTTCTCGACGGTCACGGTTTCATCGATATCGAAACGCCGTTTCTGACCAAGAGCACACCGGAGGGCGCACGGGACTATCTCGTTCCGAGCAGGGTGAATCCCGGCATGTTCTACGCGCTCCCCCAGTCGCCGCAGCTCTTTAAACAGATCCTGATGGTGGCCGGGTTCGAGCGCTACTACCAGATCGTGAAATGCTTCCGCGACGAGGACCTGCGCGCGGACCGCCAGCCCGAATTCACGCAGATCGACCTCGAAATGTCGTTTATCGACCAGGATGATATCATCTCGCTCATGGAAGAACTCCTTGCGAAGGTGGTCAGAGAAGTGAAGGGGACTGATATTCCGACGCCGTTCCCCCGGCTCACCTATCATGAGGCCATGGACCGGTATGGTTCAGACAAGCCTGACACGCGTTTCGGGCTCGAGCTGAAGGATATTTCCGATATCGCCAGGGCGTCGGACTTCAAGGTATTTCTCCAGGCCGTGGAACTCGGCGGGCAGGTAAGAGGATTGGCGGCACCGAACATGGCGGGGCTTTCGCGAAAAGAGGTGGACGACCTCACGAACGAGGCAAAGGTCTTCGGCGCAAAGGGTCTGGCCTGGATCAAGGTGACCGAAGCGGGATTTGAATCGCCGATCGCGAAGTTCTTCAAGGACGGCCAGGTAAAAGCCATTGCCGAGAGGCTTGCGGCAAAATCCGGCGATCTCATGATGTTCATTGCCGACAGTCCGAAGATCGTTGCCGAGACGCTCGGCTACCTTCGCCTGCTCATGGCGAAACGTCTGAACCTCATCGACGAGGGCAAACTGAATTTTCTCTGGGTCATGGACTTCCCGCTGGTGGAGTGGAACGCCGAAGAAAAAAGGTACGACGCCATGCACCATCCTTTTACCGCGCCCAGGGACGAGGACCTTGTGCTCATGAAGACAGATCCGCTCAAGGTCAGGGCCCAGGCATATGATATCGTGCTGAACGGCTCGGAGATCGGCGGCGGCAGCATCCGTATCCACCGGTCCGAGGTCCAGTCGCAGATGTTCGGGCTCTTGAACATCGCCGAAGAGGATGCGCGGAAAAAGTTCGGGTTTCTTCTCGAGGCACTCGAATTCGGCGCGCCGCCCCACGGCGGTCTGGCCTTTGGTCTCGACCGGCTCACGGCGATCCTGACGGGCGCCACATCGATCCGCGACGTGATCGCATTCCCCAAGACCCAGAAGGCGATCTGTCTTATGACCGAGGCGCCGTCCCGCGTCGCTGCTGCACAGCTCCGGGAGCTGTCGATCAAACTAGATCTTGTGGAGTAACGACATTATTAACCACAGAGGACACGGAGGAAGCAGTAAGTTAACAATGAGTTTCTTTTTTCATCCTTGGTTTTCTCTGAGTCCTCTGTGGTGAAATCTTTTGTTCTTGATTTGAGGCCTTCATGAAATGCAAGACCTGCGGCAGGAAAGTCGAGCTTCGGATCGGCTGACGCGCCATCACTTTTCGCTGCACGGCGTGCGGCAAGGAATTCTCGATCAATGAGTATTCGGACCAGATCGATGAAGAGACCTGGGAGAAGATCTCCCGACGCCCGAGCAACCGGGCGTGACGTTTGGAATGATGAACTGAGACCGATGCTTAAGAAATAAGTTCATGATCCCGTCGACCCGGAAACATCACTGCAGATAACATCCCGCCCATTTGTTAGTGGGAGGTACCGGGTTTTTGCTCCATCATGTGCATGTGTTTCATCTTTCTTTTCTCCCGGATCATTTTTGTATCTGTGTACATATCTTCGTAGGCCATTTTTATCGCTTCTTCAAAAGGAACGATCTTCCCCTGGTTCATTTTCACGAAAGTCTCGGCGTCCACCTTTTTTTCAAAGGCCCACTTCCCCCGCTTGGACATGACCCCCGGCTTGTTACCTCCGACCACCCAGAAGGCATTCTCCGCATCGATAAGTTGTTTATTATTAAAATCACCGACCCTGATAGACTTGGGCGTTTTGTCGATATTGTTGGCCATATCGATGGCAGCGCAGTGAATGCTGCAGAGGGGGACGATCGTACCGTCATCATACTCGACCAGCATGCGGGAAAAGTCGAACATACCCCTGTCCATCCCGCAAAGCTTGCATGATTTGTGAACCGTGACGTCATCCATCACCTGCTGGGCAATGACCAACCCACTGAAAGCCAAACAAACGGCAATTACAAAATATACTACGTACTTTTTTTTCATCACACGCACCCCCCCTTTGATCGACGATTAATAAATCTAAAATTGCTGTTATGAGTATATCGTGGATAAGACTGTTGTCAAGATACGCAAAAAATTTATTTATTACGTTGTTGCTGATGGCGCAGCTTGTTCGTTCGACGAGTGTTATTCCAAAATACCGTCAGGATGCGCTGCTCCAATATTGAATGCCGCATGGTGTTTAAAAGGAGCTCGAGGACCCTATTGGCTTGCTTGTAAAGTACATGTTGACATTTCCATAAAAACATACTAATGTTTGCATATGTTCTGAGTTCATTAATAATACTCAACCTATGAAAGGACGAGCTGCATGATTCCAACAGAGAAGAGGATAGAGTTACTGAAGGTAATTGCCCACCCCATGCGGATCAAGATACTCGAAGACCTTACGCAGGGAGTTAAATGTGTGAGCGACTTCGAAGAATCGCTCGACATCAGCCAGCCGAACGTTTCACAGCACCTGACGCTTCTTCGCACGAACGGTATCATCGATTTTTTCGTAGATGGCAGGCTCAAGTGCTACTTCCTTAAGGAGCCGATGGTTCCCGATCTCCTCGAATTACTTAAAAAAGAATACGAAGAAGACTTACCCGCGCCGGCTTGCTGCCCAGTGACAAAAAAAGGCACCTATCCAGGTGAAAGGAGACGCTGATGAAAATAGGAATCATCATCTCATCAAATGACGCGGAAACGGTTTGGAATGCATTTCGGTACGGTAATTTTGCTTTGAAGGAAGGTGACGCAGCAAAAGTCTTTCTTACGGGCAAGGGCGTAGAGGCCGAGCCACTGGATAAGGGAAAGTTTGCGGTTACTCAGCAGATGAAGGATCTAGTTAAAGCCGGCGAAAAAATATTCGCCTGCGGCACCTGTCTGAAACTTTGAAATGCCGGACCGACGGATGTCTGTCCTCTCGCGGGGCTCAAAGACATGCACGAGATCATCAAAGAAAGCGACAGGATTTTGACGTTTTAATTTCGTTGAGGAGGTCAATATGCAAAAAGAGATTGTTATGTTCCTTTCCACGACACCCTACAGTTTTGAGAATACTCATACTATTTTCAAGCTGGCGGAAGCTGCTCTGAAGAAGGGGCATAGGGCAAGATTTATTGCCTCGGGTGACGGCATTTTTTCCATTGTTAAGGGGCAGGTCCCCCAGGCGCTCTCCATGCTGGTAGATCTTGTGGGTAAAGGCCTTAAGGTGGATATCTGAACCGGTTGTATGAAAAGCCGTGGTCTTGCGGCTGACGATTCAATTGAGGGCGGTGAGATGAGCTCGTTGAAGGGGCTTTATAATGTGGTGAAGTCGAAACCGGTGTTTCTCAATTTCGGCATATAAGGGGGCCATTATGGGGAGCATAAGCATAATTTTACGAAGGCCACCATACGGGACGGTCGATGCCTCGGAAGCTCTCCGTCATGCGCTCGGAGGAGTGACCGACGACATGGAGGTCAAGCTGCTGCTTCTCGGCGGAGGGGTACATGC
>JBARBN010000071.1:0-2779 GCA_049793155.1 Nitrospirota bacterium | reverse complement strand
ATAAGTAAGAATGCCCGAAAGCTGATCAGTGAGCTTCTCTTTTTCCTGCTCCGAAAGCTCCAGCCGGGCAAGCTTGGCCACGTGTTCTACTTCCTGTTTCGTGATCTTCATAAATGACTCCTAAAAGAATTCACCACTAAGGCACCAAGACACCAAGTAGTTCTTCGTATGAATGTCTGATGACGTTAACCGACTCATTCTCGCCGTTCTTTAAGCCTTCGTGTCTTTGTGGTGAAAGACTTATACTACTTCCAGGTTCGCGAACTTCACCGCCAGTGTCTTTACCCCGTACCCGGGGAAGCTCACGCTGATCTTCAGGTCGTCTCCCTCTCCTTCAGAGCGCTGTACTGTGCCGAGTCCGAACTTGGCATGCTTCACTACCGCCCCCTTGTAGTACGAGCCCGCAAAACCGGTATTCGGCGACTGAGGAAATGAGGGGGTCGACTCTCGTGCGACCGGAACACTGCCGTACAATGCTGTGTTCCATGAAGCACGGTCCCGCGATACAGAGGGCGTTGACCTTACATTACCCGCAAAGTCTATGGCTTCTCCCGGGATTTCCCAGACAAAGCGAGAGATAAGATTGGCCTGCGGGTAGCCGTAGAGTCTGCGCTCCACAGCGTGAGTGAGGACCAGTCGTTCCTTAGCGCGGGTAATTCCCACATAACAGAGCCGGCGTTCTTCTTCAAGTTCTTCCTCGCTGTCGGCTGATCGTGAATGAGGGAACAACCCCTCTTCCATGCCGGCAAGGAACACCAGTGAGAACTCCAGACCCTTGGCATTATGCAGGGTCATGAGCGTTACGGTATCCGTGTTTCCGCGCTTGCCGTCAACCGCGGTCTGCTGTTCAAGGTCGGTGATGAGCGCCACCTGGTCCAGGAAGGTCGGCAATGATGCATCGTTGTTCTGTTCCTGAAAGTCCTCGGTTGCGGTCAAGAGCTCGTTCAGATTCTCGAGCCTGATGCGCGACTCAATGGACTTCTCCTGATCGAGTGCCGCGCCATATCCAGCCTCGAGGATGATCCTCCTGACCAGTTCCGTGAGCGTCATCGTTTCATGATCATCGCGCATCCTGTCCATCATGCCGATGAACGCCCTGATCTTTTTCTTTGCCGCCGGAGTGATATCAGCGGTATCCGCATCCCGTGCGGCTTGATACAGCGACACCCCGGACAACGCCGCCGCGCGCTCCAGTTTGTCGACCGTGGTATCGCCGATGCCGCGCGCCGGGACATTAATGATCCTGCGCAGACTGACGATGTCCGCGGGGTTCTGCAGCACCCGCAAATAAGCTACGATGTCCTTGATCTCTTTGCGATCATAGAACCGCAGGCCGCCGAAGATGCGGTACGGCGTCCCCCAGTTGCGCAGCGCGTCTTCGAGTGCCCGCGACTGGGCGTTCGTGCGATAGAGCACCGCGATCTGGCGCAGGCTCCTGCCTTCGTCCACTTCCTGCTGGATGGTCCGGCAGATGAAACGGGCTTCGTCCTTCTCGTCGATGGCCTTGTAGCAAAGGATCTTATCGCCGCCCTGCTTCCGGGTCCAGAGATCCTTCGGTTTTCTGCCGAGGTTTCGCGCAACTACTGCGCCTGCCGCGCCGAGTATGTTTCCGGTGGAGCGGTAGTTCTGTTCAAGCTTGATGACCTTTGCAGCGGGATAATCCTTTTCGAAATTCAGGATATTCGCGATATCGGCGCCGCGAAACTTGTAAATGCTCTGGTCGTCGTCCCCCACGACGCAAAGATTCATTCGCCGCATGGTTAAAAGCCGGACAAGCCTGTACTGGGCATGGTTCGTATCCTGATATTCATCGATCAGGATATGGTGAAACAGACCCTGATAGTAACCGAGCACGTCCCGATGCTGTTCAAGAAGCTTTACGCTCAGCATGAGCAGGTCGTCGAAATCGAGGCCGTTTGATCCCCTGAGCTGCTCCTGATACAGCGAGTAGGTCCGTGAAACGGCCTCCTCAAAACCAAAATGGGCGCTCGTTTTCTCGAATTTCTCCGCGTCAATCAGGTTGTTCTTAAGGGCGCTGATGCGGGCCCCGATCGCCCGCGGCTGGTACTGTTCGGTGTCTATCCTCAGATCGGCCATGCAGGCCTTTATCAGGGATGAGCGGTCGGATTCGTCGTAGATCACGAACGACCGCTTATACCCCAGGCGGTCAATGTGCTGCCGCAGAATCCTGACACAGGCCGAATGGAACGTACTGATCCACAGCCGGTTAAGCGGGACATCAAGCATCCGCTCCACCCGGTCCTTCATCTCGTTCGCAGCCTTGTTCGTGAACGTGACCGCGAGGATATTTCCGGCGTCAACTCGCCGTTCGCGGATCAGGTGCGCGATCCGGCACGTGATCACCCGTGTCTTCCCGCTCCCTGCGCCGGCACGGATCAGAAGCGGCCCATCTCCATGCAGCACCGCCTCCAGTTGCGGAGGGTTCAGATTGTCAAGATAATCCATAAAATTCAGAAGTCAGAAGTCAGAAGCCAGAATTCAGAAGGAAATCTCCTGACTACTGACTCCTGGCTCCTGACTACGCTTTCGTTGCTCTCATTCCACCGTGACGCTCTTTGCCAGGTTCCTCGGCTGGTCCACGTCCGCACCGCGCAGCACCGCAATGTGATACGCCAGGAGTTGAAGCGGTATGCACAGAAGAATCGGCATAAGCAGTTGGTTCGTCGCCGGCACCGGTATCGAATGGTTAAGCTTCTTTATGATCTCCGTGTCACCCTCGGTTATGATCCCGATCACGATCCCGCCTCTGGCTTTCACC
>JBARBN010000070.1:0-10801 GCA_049793155.1 Nitrospirota bacterium | reverse complement strand
TCAAGCTTTTTACAGAAACTGGACCAGGTGATTCAGATGGTTCGGCGCGAACATCCCTGCAAAGTCGGCTAGCGGTATGCGCTGGGGATCACGCCCAAATCCCTTTGCCAGAGAGAGTCCAGCCTTAACGGGTAGGTCGGGTGAACGCTTCTTGCGAAAACCGACGTCTGCGTGCCGGATTATTAACAATGAAGGAACCAAAGGGGACGTTGTGTCCTAGGTTGACTTACGTTGTATGTCGGATCAGGATAGCAGATAAGTCCACTTCAGACACAACGTCCCCAAAAATCATTCAAGCCATACAACAATTCTGCTTTTCCCTGATGCGGCAGGAGTCGTCGAATTGGGAACTTCTGAGGGTTTTTAATCCTGGTCTTCGCTCTTTTTTACGCGCTTTTATCAGGAAGATGCCTTACAATAAAGAGCACTACACTTTAAAAAGGAGGCACGGGTATTACTATGCAAAATTTCTTACGGACAAGGGTTGCCATAGATTCTTTGATTGATGGGACGAAATTGTCGATTCAAAATAAATCTATGTCTGAATCCATGGGACAGATAGAACAGGCGCGTGAGTTGATCCAGAAGCTGAAAAAGATGTCAACGAGCGATCAAGCTGATATTGTTGCCAGACGAGAATCGACTATCGAAGATTTAGCAATTATTACCGCCGATAAGTTAAAAAAAGGACCAGGTAAGAAGGGACGCACGAAGGGGGCGTTGGTACTGCCGCTGGGAACCTCTTAGAAAACAACTTAGGGGATGTTGGTTCTAACGGTGCATAACCTCATTGGGCGGCAGGTTCAGCTCTTTCATCCAAGTTGTGATTATTCCTCTTGCACTCAGTCTGCCGTGCTCCGCGATTTCAGCTTGACGGTAACAAAAAATGGCGCATTATTACTGCTCGGAACTAAAACCAATAGCCCTTCAGTATGGGGATCGTATGTGCTTAAAAGCGCAGCCAGCCTGGCTTTAGAGTCACTGCCATCAATTATTTCAAGAACATCGTTTTTAGATGTGTAATCACCCTCAGCGGGAATGTTGCCATTTATTACAGAATCGGCATAAACAAGAAGCGCACCTTTCCCTTCTGATAAATAGCATTCTCTGTAGACCAGGGAAATTTCGAGCATAAATGGGTCAATTACTGATAAAGCCTTATCTCTTTCTTCTATTGGTGTCATCATTGTTACATCCCATCTCTAGTTGAATCAATCATATCTGACCTCCGATAAATTAAAGATGGGACGAGTATATCACCAAATCGAGACGTCTGGTCACTTAAAAATCATCAGGGTGTCTAAACCGGGATAAGTGTACTTGCACCTCCGACTTGTCCCGGCTCACGCTTATGGTTTACCTGAATCTCTGAATCCTGTATAATCACCCAACTATGAAAATCCATGAGCATCACGTCGGTAACTGAGAGCGTACGATGAATAAGCCACCCACACTCATTTTTACACAAGACAGTCCGTTCTTCGAAATAGTCATGGCATTCCTCGCGGCAACCGTGGGAATGGGGCCCGTTTTCGAAAAGGAAAACCCGTTTTCTCCTGGTCCCGACAAGAACACCTGGTATCGCGGCAAGGTCAGGCCCGACCTGGCCATAGATTTGGGGCAGGTTCACGCACTTTGCGAGTCCGGAGAAGTTTCGGCAGATGCAGTGATGAAGTCGCTTTGCTGCATGCTTCTCAACACCGCCTACTCTGTGGCCGAAGCTCACAACGATCAATCGCCCGCGTTTGAGGTCTTTCGTCACCTTCGCAATGCAGCGTCTCACGGCAATTACTTCTTCTTCAAGAAAGACGAACCCAGGCTCCCGGCTTCATGGGGCGCGTTTGTGATTGACGACAAACTCAAAGGAAGGTTCAATCCACTCTTCGGCGCCGAGTGCATCGGAGACACTTTTTCTCCCGCAGATGCCCTGGCCTTGATGCAGAACATCGAGCGGCGTTTTCCAAAGATGAGGCAGATCGGGCGGGATCAATAGCTTTCTGAAGGGGCGACTTGGGGACGGATGTTATGCCGCTGAAGGGCCGTTTCCCGTTCGTTGCGATGCTTGTTCCGGCCTAATATATGTTGAGCTGATTTTCGTTGATTCATCACGAACCGTTTACTATAATGATCACTAATCCTGCTCATAATATTGCTTGACGGATTTTTTATGAGAAGCAAAGGAGGCCGCGTGGAAGAACGAATAATAAATGCTCTGATGGAAATAAAAGGAACACTCGATTCGCATTCAAAATCGTTTTCGGAACTGCGAGACGGACAGAACCGAATCGAGGGGAAAATATACGGACTGGAAGACGATATTACGGACATGAAGAATGATATCGTCGAGATCAAAACCACTGTCAATGCCTTATCCGCCGGCTTATTGGACGCGTCCCAGGAAGTCAAAAAGCTAAAAGGGCAACAATAGATGTAAACTCAGCGATAATCCCCCCTCTCAATTGTTCTCTCCCGCAGGAGATATTCGGCAAATAAACAACGGCATCTCGCGCTCTTTCACGCTTCCCCCCCCTGAAAAACCTCAGAAAAAAAAGTTGCAACGAATTCTAAGATATTGTATATTCACACACTATGCCAATGACCATTACCGAAAAGATATTGGCCGCTCACTGCGGCAAAAAAGAAGTCAGCCCCGGCGAATTGATCAATGCGAAGCTGGATCTGGTGCTCGCGAACGACATCACTGCCCCGATCGCGATCAAGGAGTTCCGCGCCGCCGGAGCGAAGAAGGTCTTCGATCCCGATCGTATCGCGCTCATACCCGATCACTTTGCGCCGAACAAGGACATTGCATCCGCTGAACAATGCAGCATGCTCAGGCAATTCTCGCGTGAGCATGGTCTCTCGCTCTATTTTGAGGTAGGCAGGATGGGCATCGAGCATGCGCTCCTTCCGGAGCAGGGCATCGTGGTTCCCGGCGACGTGATCATCGGCGCCGACAGCCATACCTGCACCTACGGCGGACTGGGCGCGTTTTCGACCGGCGTGGGCAGCACCGACGTGGCAGCGGCCATGATCACCGGCGAGGCCTGGTTCAAAGTGCCAGAGAGCATGAAGTTCGTCTATACGGGCAAGCTTGGCAGGTGGGTAGGCGGCAAGGACATTATTCTCCGCACCATCGGCGACATCGGTGTGGACGGCGCCCTTTACCGTGCCATGGAGTTTACCGGCGAAGCGATCAAGAAACTCCCGATGAGCGGTCGTTTGACGATCTGCAATATGGCCATCGAGGCCGGAGGCAAGAACGGCATCATCGAACCGGATGAAATTACCGAGAAGTATGTGGCGAAGCGCGCCCGGCGGAAATATAAGTTCTTCAAGAGCGACAAGAAAGCGAGCTATGTGGAAATTCGCGAATACGAACTGACCGGCATGGAGCCGCAGATCGCCTGCCCGCATCTTCCCGAGAACGTGAAACCGGTGAGCCAGCTTGCGGCCATCAATATCGATCAGTCCGTGGTCGGTTCCTGCACGAATGGCCGGATCGAGGACATTCGAGAGGCGGCCAGGGTCATCAAAGGGCACAAGGTTCATCCCTACGTACGCATGATCGTGATCCCTGCGACCCAGGCAGTATATAAACAATCCATCAAGGAGGGACTCGTGGACGTTTTCATCGATGCGGGTGCGGTATTCAGCACGCCGACCTGCGGTCCCTGCCTTGGCGGCCACATGGGTATCCTTGCCTCGGGTGAACGCTCCATCTCCACCACGAACCGGAACTTTGTCGGCAGGATGGGGCACCCCAAGAGCGAGGTCTATCTCTCCAATCCGGCGATCGCGGCCGCATCGGCGGTGCTTGGCAGGATCGGGAGACCGGAAGAATTGAAGTAAAGCCACAGAGACACGGAAAAAACTTTTTTTAGACACGGATGGACACGGATAAAGGCTATGATAGGCACTGATAAATCATGAACCTTCATATAAATCAGTGTAAATCAGTGTCAAAGTATTGGGGAGTGAGATGAAATTCAAAGGTAATGCATGGAAATTCGGCGCGGATGTTGACACGGATGCGATCGTCCCGGCCCGGTATCTGAATACGTCCGATCCCGAGGAACTGGCGAAGCACCTCATGGAGGACTCGACGAACCCCGACCTCGTGAAGAAGATGAAGCGCGGTGATATCATCGTTGCGGAGAAGAACTTCGGGTGCGGGTCGTCCCGCGAGCATGCGCCGATCGCCATCAAGGCTGCAGGCGTGTCCTGCGTAGTGGCAAAGAGCTTCGCGCGGATCTTTTACCGGAATTGCTTCAATATGGGGCTGCCGATCTTCGAGAGCGCCCAGGCCGTCGACGGCATCAAAGAGGGTGACCAGGTCGAGGTGGATGCGGATGCCGGCGTGATCCGCAATCTTACGTCGAATAAAACATTCGCGGTTACACCGGTGCCGCCCTTTATGCAGGAGCTTATTGCCGCCGGCGGGCTGATGGCATATACGAAGAAGAAGGCAGGGCTGTAGATGACAGCGTGTTTTAAGCTGATGAAAGCACTTCAGGCGCACTCGAACTCGCTTTGTGCGCAATGCGTATATTTCAACCGGAACCTCGATCCATCCTATTCCTCATCAAGCGGAACCTCACTACATTTCTGCGGACTGGATTTCATCCCCGGCGACGATAAGTGTACCGAGATGCGGACGAACAACTGCAGCGCAAGAAAAAGCAAGTGCTGATTTCTCGCCAAGACGCAAAGGTCGCAAAGAACGGCTAAATTATTTTTTTAAAAAAGAGGTAAAAGAATTTCTTAGCGTTCTTTGCGTCTTTGCGAGAAACGCTTTTCGATTTTAACCTTTTTGTTCCGGCTTGTCCGGGTTAGGAGTCTTCAAACATGGCAAAGACCTATAAGATCGCATTGATCCCCGGCGATGGAACCGGACCCGAGGTCGTTAAAGAAGCAATAAAAGTCATCAATGCCGCTGCGGCAAAGGGCGGGTTCAAGCTCGAGTTCACTGCGTTCGATTTCGGCGCTGCACGGTACTTGAAGACGGGGGAAACGCTACCGGACAGCGCGATCGCCGAATTCAAAAAGTTCGATTCCATGTTCCTGGGAGCTATCGGACATCCGGACGTAAAACCCGGCATTCTCGAGACGGGGATATTGCTCAAGATACGCTTTGCCCTGGACCAGTATATCAACCTCAGGCCGGTGAAGCTTTATCCCAATGTGGAGACCCCGCTCAAGGACAAGGGCCCGGAAGACATCGATTTTGTCGTGATCCGTGAGAACACGGGCGGCATCTATACCGGTCATGGAGGGGCAACGCGCGTGGGTACGTCCGAGGAGATCGCCACACAGCTGATGATCTACGATCGACGCACCGTTGATCGTTGCCTGAAGTATGCCTTCGAACTGAAGAAGAAGCGGAACGCACAGAATCCGAGATACGCGGCAAAGCCGATCACGCTGATCCATAAACGGAATGTGCTGACCCATTGCGGAGACCTCTGGTACCGCGCCTTCGAGGAGATGGGCGCGAAGCAGTATCCTGAGCTCAAGCGCGACTATAACCACGTCGATGCCGCGAACATGTGGTTCGTGAAGAACCCCGAATGGTTCGATGTGGCGGTCACCGAAAACCTGTTCGGCGATATCATCACCGATCTCGGCGCAATGATCCAGGGAGGGCTCGGCGTTGCCTCGGGCGGGAACATCAACCCTGAGGGCGTTTCGATGTTCGAACCCATGGGCGGCAGCGCGCCGAAGTATGCAGGCCAAAATGCGATCAACCCCATGGCGGCCATCGGCGCCGCGATGATGATGCTGGATTCGCTCGGCGAGACGAAATCCGCTCAGGCGATCGAGGCGGCGATGATCGAGGTAATGAAAAGAATGAAGAGCCAGGCCGCGGGGAAGATGGGCATGTCCACGACGGAAGTAGGGGACAGGGTGGCGGGGCTGATCTAGAATTGCGGAATGCGGATTTCGGATTGCGGAATAAAAACAAAAGGGGAATAGAACAATGATGCGAGTAGGATTTATCGGTTGGCGCGGGATGGTGGGCTCGGTGCTCATGGGCCGCATGAACGAGGAAAAGGATTTCAATCTTATCGACCCGGTGTTCTTCACCACGTCGAACGTCGGCGGCAAAGGGCCGAACATCGGCAAGGACGTTCCGGCGCTCAAGGATGCGAAAAGCATCGATGCGCTGAAGGCGATGGATGCCATCGTCTCGTGCCAGGGCGGGGATTACACCAACGAGATATATCCAAAACTGCGCGGTGCGGGCTGGAAGGGCTATTGGATCGATGCGGCCTCCGCGCTTCGGATGGAAAAGGATGCCATTATCATCCTCGATCCGGTCAACCTGAACGTGATCAAGAACGGCATGGCCAAGGGGATCAAGAACTACATCGGCGGAAACTGCACGGTCTCGCTCATGCTCATGGCCCTGGGCGGTCTGTATGAGCGTGGGCTGGTTGAATGGATGAGCGCCATGACCTATCAGGCCGCCTCGGGCGCGGGCGCGAACAACATGCGCGAGCTGCTGAAACAGATGGGTTCCATCCATGGCACGGTGAAATCCCTGCTTGACGATCCGTCCGGCGCCATACTCGAGATCGACCGCAAAGTGTCAGACCATATTCGTTCCGATGCCTATCCCAAAGAGTTCTTTGGCGTGCCGCTCGCGGGTTCGGTCATCCCCTGGATCGACAAGCAGCTCGACAGCGGCCAGAGCAAGGAAGAGTGGAAAGGCCAGGCGGAGACGAACAAAATACTGGGCCGAGAAGGCAATCCGGTCCCGATCGACGGCACCTGCGTCCGCGTGGGCGCCATGCGCTGCCACAGCCAGGCATTGACGATAAAAATGACCAGGGACGTCCCTCTGGCCGAGATCACAGACATGATCGCTAAACACAACAAATGGGTCAAAGTGGTCCCCAATAATCGCGAGATAACCGTACGCGAGCTGACCCCGGCGGCGATCACCGGCACGCTCACCGTGCCGGTCGGAAGATTACGCAAGATGAATATGGGCCCGACGTTCCTGAATGCCTTTACCTGCGGCGATCAGCTTTTGTGGGGCGCGGCGGAACCGCTGAGGCGCATGCTGCGCATCGTGGTGGAGAAATAGTATAAAACAAAGATAACCACGGAGGCACAGAGACACGGAGAAATGAAAGAATATGACGAAAAATATTTTTAGTGTACATCATAATTCAATCAGCGTTTAAGATAGTTCTCAGTGTCTCCGTGTCTCCGTGGTAAATTTTTAGGTGGAAATGCTCAAGAAAAAAGATAAATACGTTGTTGCCATTGCCGGCGCGACCGGCGCCGTTGGCCGCGAAATGATCGAGGTCCTTGAGGAGCGCAAGTTCCCTGTTTCCGAGCTCATTCCTCTTGCCTCCGAGCGCTCCGAGGGAGAGAGGGTCGAGTTCAACGGCAGGAGGCTGGTAGTCGGGAAGTTGACCAAGGATGCGTTCACGGGCGTGGACATCGCGCTCTTCTCGGCAGGAGCAGAGCGCAGTCTGGAATTCGCCCTAGCCGCGGTAAAGTCCGGCGCCGTGGTGATCGACAACTCGAGCGCCTTTCGTATGGACCCGAAGGTGCCGCTCGTGGTTCCCGAGGTGAACGCACACGCCATCGCCGGGCACGGGGGCATTATCGCAAACCCGAACTGTTCCATCATCGCAATGGTCGTGGTCATCAAGCCGATCCATGACGCGGCGAAGATCAAGCGCATCGTGGTCACGACGTTCCAGTCCGTCTCCGGCACCGGCAAGGATGCCATCGACGAACTGGCGAGCCAGACCGTGGCGCTCCTGAACTTCAGGGATGTTGAGACGAAGGTTTATCCACACCAGATCGCATTCAACTGTCTGCCGCATATAGGTGACTTTCTTGACAACGGTTATTCCCAGGAAGAGATGAAGATGCTGAACGAGACGAAGAAGATCATGGAGGACAATTCAATCCGGGTGACGGCCACTACCGTCCGTGTACCCGTGTTCCGGTGCCACTCAGCATCGGTGAACCTTGAGACGGTGAAGAACATCTCGGCCAACGAAGCGAGGGCGATCCTCTCGGGCGCTCCGGGCGTTATCGTGTACGATGACCCGAAGAAGAATCTCTATCCGCTGGCCATCGATGTGGCAGGCAAGGATGAGGTCTACGTGGGCCGGGTCAGGGAAGATGGGTCGATCCCGAACGGCATCAATATGTGGATCGTATCGGATAATCTGCGCAAGGGCGCGGCGCTGAATGCAGTGCAGATCGCAGAGCATTTAATACAGTAGTCAGAAGCCGGAAACCAGGAGCCAGGAGAATAACGTAGAGCCGATTCAGCGGATTCCTTCCGGATGGCCGGCTCCTGTGTCCTGACTCCTGATCTTACGATGTATAAAATAATCTCAAAAATATTCGACAAGCTCGAAAGAGGCCTCAGCCAGCGGGAAAAGGTCGTCATTGTTTCCCTCATGCTTATCATTTCGTTGCTGGGCATCGTGCTTGCGGTCCGGTACTACAACTATATTCAGACGGACCCGGATTTCTGCAGCAGCTGCCATCTCATGGAAGAGGCATATACCGCATGGAAGCTCTCGGGCCACCGGAATATCGTGTGTCAGGAATGCCACCATCTCGGCATGATGGAGCAGAATGCGCTGCTGGTAAGATTTGTTTTTACGACTGGCCGGAAGCATGAACCGCACGGGGACGAGACGCCCTGGAAGACCTGCACGAAGTGCCACTGGGACAGTGCCGCTCAGGGATCGCTGACCGTGAACAAATCAACGGGCCACGCCCGGCATGTCTTCATGGAGAAGCTTGATTGCAAGAATTGTCACAGCCGGAAGGTGCATTCCTTCAGGCCCGATACGTCTGCCTGTCTTCGCTGTCACAAGGATTGGAATATTCACGGAGCGGGAACGGAGGAGATCTCCTGCCTCAGGTGCCATGCCTTCTCCCCGAAGAAACAGCAGGTTTTCAACCCCGATCGTGCGTGGTGCTTGACCTGTCACGGGAAATCGACAAAGACAACCTTTCCTGATCGTGCGCCGATGGCCCGGCTGAAATGTTACGAGTGCCACAAACCGCATGCCCGCATGAAGCCGAATGACGATGATTGCCTGCGCTGCCATACTCTTGAGGTGCTGACGCTCAAGCGCGTTCACCAAACGGGCAAGAGCTGCACGAAATGTCACAAGCCGCATCAATGGAGCGTTCGGTAGGGGGTTCCGCTGGATTTTCTATCGGGTCTTTCGAGGTTTTTTCAGGCTGCTTTTTACGAACAGATCGTTGGGTTCAACCATGTAGATGCTGCACAAGGTCATGAGCTTCATCAGGCTGGGGTTGTTCTCTTTGCCGGATTCCAGGCGGGAGAGATAACCCTGGGTGATCCCGCCGCGATGGTCCGGCGCGAGTTCCGAGATACGCGCCACCTGACTCATCGAGAGTTTCGTTTTCTTCCGCAGCTTTTTGAGTTTATCCGCAAGGGTCATAGTCATAATGTCGGTATATAACTCGCTTTCATTCCCTTGTCAATATAAAGTTACAATAAGCAATATTCATTCATTTTTTAATATCACTCCGGAGGACTGATGAAGGACATTCTATCAGTTGCAATCGAAGCGGCACTCAGGGCGGGCGGGATCTTGAGGGACAATATCCACGGGATGCGCGAGATCACCTTGAAGGGCGATATCAACCTGGTAACCGAGATGGACATGAGGTCCGAACAGGCGGTGGTCGAGACGCTGCTCGCGTCCTTCCCCGGTCATGGTATCATCGCGGAAGAAGGGACCAGGGTACTCAACGGGTCCGGGTTTACCTGGATCATCGACCCGCTTGACGGTACCACGAACTACGCGCACGGCTATCCCTGTTTTTCCGTCTCCATCGCCCTTGAACAGGAGGATGAGATCGTCCTTGGTGTCGTGTACGATCCCATGAGAGATGAGCTGTTCACGGCGCAAAAAGAGAAAGGGGCCTTTTTAAACGGGAAGCCGATCATGGTCTCCGGTGTCGACACGCTCATAAAAAGTCTTCTTGCCACGGGGTTCCCCTACGACCGCAAGCTGAGCGAAAAGAACAACCTGGATCACTTTCACGATCTTCTCATGGCATCCCAGGAGGTGCGCCGCGACGGCTCCGCAGCCCTGGACCTCTGCTCGGTGGCATCCGGAAGGTTTGATGGTTTCTGGGAGCTCAAGCTCAAACCCTGGGACGTGGCAGCAGGGAGCCTCATCGTTCGCGAGGCAGGAGGAAGGATATCGGATTTCTCGGGAAAGAAATTCAGCATCAACGATGACGAGGTCCTCGCGAGCAACGGAAAAATTCACGGACTCATGGTGGAGATACTGCGATGCAGATGAAGATATCAGTAATTGCCTGCATGCCGTCCATGGCCGGAAAATAACAGAGGATCTCATTGCATCGGAAATTATGGGCCTACAGGCCATGTCTATGAGGTCGTGAGGAGGCCTACATTTATCACTTCGTTCCATACGTCGCGAAGCAGCGGCCCCGTGGTTCCTTCATAGCTACCCTAGACGATTCTTATGAATAACAAAACCTCATCCGCCGTCTCGATAATTCGCTGCGCTGATTACGCGCAGGACCGGGTCCTCTTGTCGGTAACCCAGGCAGTAGACCTGCTTGGTGGGATGCGGGCTTTCATAAAGCCCGGCGAGCGGGTGCTCATCAAGCCTAATCTTCTGAAGGCGAGTTCTCCGGAGACGGCCGTTACCACCCATCCCGAGGTCGTGCGGGCGGTCATCAGGCTTGTCAGGGAAGCGGGCGGTGCGGCACTGGTCGGCGACAGCCCGGGCATGGGAGATCTCCG
>JBARBN010000069.1:0-16880 GCA_049793155.1 Nitrospirota bacterium | reverse complement strand
TATTTTTTTTCTGCACCCCAGTTCACAGCTCCGCGCAGGGGCATGATTGCCGGTACTAATAACAAGCCTTTTCGAGCATCGCATCACTCCACCCTCGCCTGGTGGAACGGGCTCGGCCGTGTCTGCCTGGCTTTGTTGCAGCATCGGTCTTTTCTACCTACCATGCTTGTGCGCGAACCTGTTCATGGGATGCAGGGGCTTCTGGAAAGGCAAAGAGTTCTGCCGTTCCCCCGCGCCGGGAATGGCAGAATTAAGATTTACCCCAACCCCGCACGTCCCCGGAGCGACCCTTACGATATTTTTGGGCACCCGTCTTGGCCTAAGGAAGCGTCCCACAGGGCGAACGCGTACTGTCTGAGGCCGCAGGCAAAGTTAACGCGGGCGAGCGGACGTGGCCTCAGACGGGTCAAAAATGCCAGGACGCGAAGGGGATGTGCAAAAAAAACGAGCACGCTGCGTGGCCGAGTGATTAGCTGCCCAAAAAAATCGATGCACAAGTCGGACAAGTGCCAACTGAGATAATCTCAAGAAAACAGACTATTGATGTTTAATAAATAGCGGTACTTGCTATTAAACGACCCACATAAAAGTCAGAAGATCCGAATAAGTTATTCTTACTCTGCGCTCTCTGCGTATCTGCGAGGCATATTCTTTCCATCAATGACAGAGGGTTTCCGGAAGGATCACCGGGACAATCACCAAAATTGAACCGACAACAATAGAAAAAGCCCCCCGGACAAACCGGAGGGCCTTTGGTGGTCAGCCTTTCGGAACACTACTTCATTCCGGGTGTTGCCGCAGGCATCGTCGAGGTCGGAGCTGATGCAGGAGTTGTCGACTGCTCCGCAGGCTTCGGGGCTTCCTGCTTCTGGCATCCAGCAAAAGCGAAAACCGCAGCTACAGCCAGCACTGCTATGATTGCGCTGATCTTCTTCATGTTAATTCACCCCCCTTCTTCCCATGAGAGTAACTGCAGCGCGCTTTTTGCAATAAGATAAATGAGATGATAAACGCACTGCAACAATGATGACTTTTGAATAGAGCGGGCCATAAAAGTACCGGCCCGTACCAGGCTGCCGGGTTCAGGTCCGCGGTATAAACGCAAAACGGCAGAATTATATTCCTTTTCTTGAAAAAATCAACTGAATTTAATCACCGGTAATGCGATTTCCGTCGGCGGCTGACGGGAAATGCCATATGGCATCGGCTACGATACGATCGAGAATCCGCTGAAATGCGATCTGAAATAGCATCTCTCTCTCCAGACACCGGTTTATCTATTCGTCATCAAACCCCTTGACAGAACCAGACGGTATGGGTATATACTGTTTCTTGAGAATTCTTCCGTCCTGGGAAGTGTGCACTGATGGATACCCTAAAGCCATTGATATATTCTTGACCACATCATGAGGTGAACCAATGACTGCTGAAAAAATGGAATTCAAGACCGAGGTAAAAGAGCTGCTGGACCTGATGATCCACTCCCTGTATTCTCACAAGGAGATCTTCCTGCGGGAGCTGATCTCGAATGCCTCCGATGCCATAGACAAGGCTCGCTTCGAATCGCTTACGAACAAGGACATCCTGTCAAATACCGGCGAATGGAAGATCAAGATCGTGATCGACAAGGCAGCGGGCACGCTGACGGTCAGCGATAACGGCATCGGCATGACCCATGATGAGGTCATCGCGGAGCTCGGTACCATCGCACATTCCGGCTCAAAGGATTTCCTGCGGGCCCTCCAGAACAAGGCCCTGAAGGACACGCCCGAGCTCATCGGGCAATTCGGCGTCGGTTTTTATTCGTCCTTCATGGTCGCCGACAAGGTCACGGTACTGACCCGGAAGGCGACGGAGCAGACAAAAAAGGCGACCAAATGGGAATCCACCGCAGACGGTTCGTTCATCATCGACGAAGCGGAAAAGGAGCGGGGCGGCACCGATGTGGTCCTCCATCTCAAGGTTGAGGACAAAAATTACCTTGACGAATGGGAGATCAGGCAGGTCATCAGAAAATACTCCGATTATATCGCTCATCCCGTGGTCATGGACATTGAAAGGGAAAAGGAAGACCCGGCGGACAAGAATAAAAGGGTCAAGGTCACCGAAGAGGAGACCATGAACGCCGGAAAGGCTATCTGGCTCAAGGACCAGTCGGAAATAACGGCCGAGGAATACAACGATTTCTACAAACACATCTCCCACGACTTCGGCGAACCGGCAAAGGTCATCCATTACCGCGCCGAGGGCACCTCGGAATTCACCGCGCTTCTCTACGTCCCTGCGAAGGCCCCCTACGGGATCCTGTACAAGGATTACAAGATCGGCCCGACCCTGTATGTCAAACGGGTCCAGATCATGGACCATTGCGAACAGCTCATTCCCGAATACCTGCGTTTCGTCAAGGGCGTCGTCGACTCGTCGGACCTTCCGCTGAACGTATCGCGCGAGATCCTGCAATCCAACAAACATGTCGAGGTCATCAAGAAGAACATCACTAAAAAAGTGCTCGATACCCTCGGAGACATGAAGAAAAACGCGTATGACGCCTATCTGGAATTCCACAAGGAGTTCGGAAGGATCCTGAAAGAAGGCATCCATTTCGATTTTTCCAAAAAGGAGCAGGTCGCCGATCTGCTGCTTTTCCCGTCCAGCAAGACCGAGCCCGGCAAGTATACAACCTTCGACGACTATGTGAAGAACATGCCGATCGCACAGACCGAGATCTATTACATCACCGGCAGGCCGGATGAAAATGTCCTGCAGTCGCCCTATCTTGAGGCGTTCCGCGAAAAGGGCTATGAAGTTTTGATCATGACCGATGACATCGATGATTTTATCATGCTCGATCTGAAGGAATACAAGGGCAAGAAGATAAAATCCGTCATCAAAGGCGATATCAACCTTGACAAGTCCAGCGATGCGGACAGGGAACGATCGAAGGAGAAATTCGGGAAGCTGCTTGACATGATCAGGGCGCAGTTAAAGAACGAGGTGAAGGATGCGCGTCTGTCCGGCAGGCTCAAGGACTCGGCTTGCTGCCTCGTTGCCGACGAAGGCGGGCTCGACCCTCAGATGGAGAAACTCCTCAAGTCCATGGGCCAGGACGTGCCGTCGGACAAAAGGATCCTGGAGATCAATCCGTCGCACCCTGTTCTCGAGGCCATGAACCATCTGATCAGCAAGGGCGGCAATGAACAGCTCCTGAAAGAATATATCGACCTGCTGTATGATCAGGCGCTCCTGCTCGAAGGTTCGAAGCTCAAGGACCCTGCAGCTTTTACAAAGTCCATCGCAAAGCTTATGTCGGAAAACGTGAAGGACTGACCGCCGCAACGCCGATGCTCTCGGCAAATCTTCGAATTCCGGAGGAAACCATGTCGGAACAGAGAACCGTGATCACGATCTCGCGACAGATGGCAAGCGGCGGCGTCTATATCGGGCGCCGCGTGGCGAGGAAGCTCGGCTATAAATACGTCGACCGGGAGATCCTGGAGAAGGCGGCGGAGCAGCTCGACGCCGACCGGGCCTCGCTTTCCGCGGTTGAAGAGCGTTGTTCCGGCTTTCTCGATAACCTTGTGAAGAGTTTTACCTTCGGCACGCCAGAGGCCGCCTTTGTCGCGCCTTCGGGCAGGCCCGTATACGACCGGGAAGTCTTCGAAACGGAGTCCTGCGTCATCAAGGGGCTCGCCGACAGGTACAATTGCGTTGTGGTCGGCCACGCCGCGTTCTTTGTGCTTCGCGGCCGGGGCAATGTGGTGAACGTCCTTATCCATGCACCCGAGGATTTCCGCATCAAGAGGCTTCAGGACTTTCGCAAGATCTCCGCTGACCAGGCACGCGCGGAGATCCAGATGGCCGACAACCAGCAAGACAAGTTCATTCGCACCATGACGAAGCTGGAATGGATGGACGCCGGAAATTACCATCTCTCCGTCAATTCACAGGCGGCCGGCTTTGAGAACGTGGAAAACATGATCATCGGGCTCGTTGAAAAAATCAAAGCCGATGCCGCGTGCAATGGACTATGAGATCGGTTGGGATGCGGGCAAAACGTCCTCCCTCTCCCCTCCGAGGGAGAGGGCTGAGGTGAGGGGGATTTACAGGTGAAATACTTCATGTTAAGGAGGTTGCCATGGATGAGGAAAAGAGCTCTAAAGGAATGAACAGGAGAACCTTTCTGAAAGTAGGCATGGTTGGAACCACATCGGCCCTGCTCGGGGGGAGCGCTTTTGCCGAGGCAGTGCAAAATCTTGCCGAATCGGGGCCTTTTGTATTTCCCAAACCGGTGTACCGGACCCTGGGCAGGACGGGACTGAAGATCTCGGTCGTGAGCTTTGGCGCAATGCTGACACCGGAGCCTGAGGTCTTGAAGATCGGCTTTGACAACGGAATCAACTATTGTGACACTGCCCGAAAATACATGGACGGCAAGAACGAGGAGATCGTCGCAAAAGCCTTGAAAGGCAGGCGTGATAAGGTGTATGTGGCGACCAAGACCCTGCCGGGCTCGAAAACAAAGGAAGACATTATCAGGGACGTGGAGACAAGTCTCAAGACGCTTGAGACCGACCATATCGACGTGATCCAGCTCCATAACCTCACTGACAAGGAGCGAATATTCATTCCCGAGACGCGTGAAGCGCTCGCCAGACTGAAGCAACAGGGTAAGGTGCGTTTTTGCGGCGTGACCACTCACAAAAACCAACCCGAAGTGCTGAATGCGCTGGTGGACGACAAGGACCGGTTCTTTGACACGGCCCTGGTGGCCTACAACTTTGAAAGCAGCAAGGAGATCGGCGCGGCGATTGAAAGGGCGTCAAAGGCCGGTGTCGGTATCATCGCGATGAAGACGCAGGCGGGCGGTTACAAAACCGATGCAATGGGAGCGATCAGCCCCCATCAGGCAGCACTCAAATGGGCGCTTCAGAACCCGAACATCACTATGGCCATCCCGGGTATGAAAGACCTGGCCAACCTCAAGGAAAACATCTCGGTCATGGGCATGCCGTTTAAAACGGCTGACGCGCACACGTTGCAGAAATATCATACTGCCGTGGCGGGCTTCTACTGCGATCTCTGCGGCACCTGCGAAGGGACGTGTCCCCGGGGTGTGGAGATCAGTACGATCAACCGGTCCCTGATGTACGCAGAGGGGTATCAGAGCCGTGCGCTCGCCAGGTCCACATATCACGAGGTGCCGCTGTCCGCCTCTGCCGCCGCATGTCTCGAATGTCCGGTCTGCGTAGCGCAGTGTGTTCGGGGGCTGAACATCGCGGCCAGGATGGCAAAGGCGCGGACCATGCTGGCATAGCAGTATGAAGACGCTTTTTCGAACTTGTCGGCAGGTGTGCAAACAGGTGCGGTTTCGGTTCGGACAGGTCAGGACAACGGCAATGCGTATAGGTTTCGGGATCTCCTTCATATTGATATGCTCGCTCTGCGGATCACTGCCGGTCTCTGGCGCGGAGAACGCCGTAGATAAGATCATGCCGGTGCCGTCATGCGCCGAGGGATGGACCCTGGATGGGAAAGTGACCATCTTTGACAAGGACACCCTCTTCGACCGCATCAATGGCGAGTCGGAGCTTTTTTTCCCCTACGGGTTCGAAAGGCTCGCGTACGCCAGATATGAGAACAAGCAGAACCCCGCGATTGCCCTGGATGCCGATGTCTATACCATGGGCTCACTGCTCGATGCCTTCGGCATGTTCGCAAATTATCGCAGGAAGGATGATGCCGACATTGCGATCGGCGCACAGGGAACGATCTCATCGTCCCAGGTGTTCTTCTATCAGGACCGGTTTTTTGTGAGGCTTCAGGCAACGGGTGCGACAAACATGAGCAGGGACGTTTTTCTCGCCTGTGCCGGGGCCATATCGCAGAATCTGCCAAAGTCCGCAGGCAGGCCCGGGGAACTCGACATCCTCGACGCGCCCGGTGTGCTGACGAAGAGCGAACGGTATGTTGCTCAAAGTCTGCTCGGATATGATTTTTTCCGTCGGGGTCTTATTGCCGATGCGGTTTTGATGAACGAACAGGTGCAGGTCTTCGTGGTGATCGAAAAATCCCGGGAGGCGGCACGAAAGACCCTTGATCAATATCATGCCTATTTGAAAACATCAGGGAGCGACGCTCGCTTGGCCGGTGTGCAGGGTCGGACCTCACTGGAAGCGATCGATCCGCTTTACGGCAAGGTATACGTCGAGCTGGCGGGCCGTTTCGTTATTGGTGCGGCAAGGATCAAAAACGGTCCGGCCGCGAAGCAACTCGTCGAACTGCTGCGGGCGCGCATTCCTGAGTAGGACAGGATTGATTGTGATATTCCCAGGATTGCTGCTTTTAAAAGATGATCCAGCGTCTTATGAGCAGCTTAATCGTTAGTGCCTCCTCCATTCTCCCCGTGCTCGACCTCTTCACTCCCCCTTGCGGCAGAGTCCTGCTTGACTTCATAGGTCGTGTCTGATATGTTCGGTTTAACGAAAATTACGTCATATCACCTTGACACGGAGGAGCCTCATGCTGCCCGATGATACCGTTTTTTCCCGTAATGATACCCTCAGAACGATCAGGGACCGACACAGCGTCAGGACCTTTACCAGGGACGACGTGAACGATGAAGAGATCAAAGTGCTGTTGCATGCGGCAAACGCAGCACCGTCTGCCCACAACCAGCAGACCTGGCGGTTTATCGTCCTCAGGGGTGGGAAGAAGCAGGAACTGGCCCAGCTGGTGACCGAACAGTCGGCGGCCTTTCCCCGGCCGGCCGCGGCGCTCCTCCGGATGGGAGCGAAGAGCATTATCTCGGCGCCGGTGGTCATAGCCGTGGCGAACACAGGCGACCTCATCAGCCACGGGACAGAACTCTTCAAGGTAGACAAAGATACGGCATATGACTTTTTCCGGACCATGGAGATCCAAAGCTCGGCCGCTGCAGTCGAAAACATCCTGCTCGCCGCTACCTCTCTCGGCCTCGGTACGGTCTGGCTCGGCGTGCTCTATCTCATCAAGGACGAAGTGCTCCGTTTCCTCGGCGAACCCGAGGGAGAGTTCATGGCAGTGGTCCCCGTGGGCCGTCCCGCAAGGATCGGCGGCGGACCTTTGAAACAACCTGTGGAAATGAAGGTTCGTTCGTTGAGTTGAATAGTGTGTTGCACTCCACAAGGTGGGTTCACCAATGAGCCGGGGCACCCGGCCGTGTTCATCCTCTGTAATCGAAAGGAGTCAGCAATATGAGAACCATCCGATTCTTCTTCATGGTAACGATACTATTGACGGCTGTAGCCGGCATTACCGCCAACTCGATCAGTGAAGCCCAGGCCGTTCCGAAGGTCGTCCCGGAAAATACCGCCGCCAATAACGATTATGCCGGCTCCAGCCTGCTCGACATTCCTCTCCTCTGGAAACCGACGGAAACGATCAGCGCCCTGGATGCGATCGATCTGACGGTCTTTCAAAATGCGACATTCACCGTGAAACCGTTCAACGATCTGAGAAAAAAACCTTCGGAGATCGGGAAAAATGTCGAGAAAAGTTCTTTCAGCCAGATACGCTACGTAACTACCAGGGACAATGTCGCCGCATGGTTAGCAGACAGGTTCGAAAAAATTCTTGCGGAGTTTGACCTCTCTGTCGTCAAAGACGGAGGCACCCGCTTGCTTGAGGCCGATATCGTCAAATTCTACGTGACCGAAGAGTCGGTTTACAAGGCCGATATCGGCTTGAAGGTTCGGATGAGGTCAAAGAATGGCGACGTGCTCTGGGAGGGAATGGTATCGGTCAGTTCCAATCGATGGGGGAGCTCTTATAAGGCTGACAACTATAACGAGGCCCTGAGTAACGCCTGCATCGATGTTGTCTACAATCTCCTGAAGAGCGATTCGTTCTTGCAGGCCGTGAAGAAGAACAAATGATTGTTTTCTCTCTGAAAATGCGGTTTTCGCGGGATTGAATAACCGTGCGGTGGGCACAGGGTAAATGATATAACGTGATTTTAATCGGCTATGTTTAAACCTTTCTCAATTCATGGTGTCTTACCATGCAGCGTTGTACTTTTGTAAAAACCATGATAAGGAGGAATTATGAAAAAGACATTGATCGCGGCAGTAGCGGTATCTCTGGCATTGGCACTATCGATACTTGCTGTTGAAGTCGGGCATGCGCAGAATGTTCCAGTCCAGAATTTTGATCAGAACAAGACCGAGATGTTGAAGATGCTTGATACGCGGATTACGAGCCTTCAAGAGGCAAAGAATTGTATTCAAGCGGCACAGACGAACGACGACATCACCATCTGCAGGGAAAAGCACAGGGCGGAAATGAGAGAGATGCGAGGGGTAATGAGACCGCAGCGCGGGATGGGTGGTCCGATGGGCAGGTAGTGCATCTGCGCAATACTGATTCGTTAAACAGCGGGAAGGCCGCGCTTAACCCAGGCCTTCCTTTTCTTCCTCCATCGAAACCGGAACATCCCGACACCATCCCAGCGCATAAACTTGCATCACAGCCGACCAATTCAAATCCGCCAACGTATCATGCGATTTTCCAATGAAGTCCGAGACAACATGAGACAGTATGCGAAATCCGCAGCTACTTGCCCCCGGGAATCTAAATCAGCGGTATACTCCCTATATACAAATGCGAATTTGAATATCATGTCTTTTTTGCAACCTAAGTATTCCCAACGCGGATTGAGCCCCGATGCATCATGAAATTAGTGTGACTTTATGTGTAATAAACTCAAGAGGAAAGGAGTACGGTGATGAAAAAGACGGGATTGAGTATTTTGGGTATTGCGGTTATTGCGATTCTGAGCTCAGGGGTATGGGCGCAGGGCATGGGCGGAATGGGCATGATGGACGACAATGATATGCCGATGATGGGCAGCGGAAGCGGATTGGGCTGTGGGATGGGAGGCATGCAGGGCATGGGCATGATGGGGCCTGGTGTCTTTGGCGGCCTTGACCTCACCGCAGAGCAACGGACCAAGATAAACAAGATCCAGGATGAAATGAGGAAGCAGCACTGGGCGCTGATGGGGAAGATAATGGAGGAACAGGCCAAACTTCGGGATCTCTATGACGAGGATTTGCTGGAAGCGAAAAAGATAACTGCGGTTTCTGATGCGATCCATGCTTATCGCAAGCAAATGATCGAGTCGAGGATCGATGCATTTAACCGCATGCGCGAGGTTCTTACCAAGGAACAGCGGGAGCAGCTCACCAAGCTGCGGCATGGAGGTTGGGGTATGATGGGTCCGGGATACAGGCGCGGCACGATGAGGGGACAGTAGCCGTCAAGCCTGATTTCAGGGAAAAGCGGCCCATCTGCCGGCAAAATTGATCATATGCGAGGGGCGTGAAAAAGGATCGCGCCCCTTTTTGTTAAAGCCCGGACAAAGGTTCTCTTCGAGAAAGGAGTTGAATCCATGAAGGCCATAGCAGTGGTCCCCGGCACAGCGGCCCTTCGCATGGTTGATCGACCGGAACCCTCCATCATATCGCCGGACGAGGTGAAAGTACGAATAGCACGGGTGGGAATTTGTGGCACGGACCGGGAGCAAGCCGCTGGAGGCCGTGCGCTTGCTCCACAGGGACACAACGACCTCATCATCGGCCACGAGATGTTCGGCCAGGTCACCGCGGCCGGGAAAAGCGTCTCCCGTGTTCAGACAGGCGATTATGCGGCCTTCACTGTGCGCCGCGGCTGTGGAAAATGCCTGCCCTGCGCCATGAACCGCCCGGACATGTGCAGAACCGGCGGCTATGTTGAACGGGGCATCTGGGCAGCTGACGGCTATCAGACGGAATACATCGTGGACAGGGAGCAATATGTGGTCCGCGTTCCCAAGGAACTGGAACAGGTCGGAGTTCTGGCCGAACCGCTGTCAGTGGCCGAGAAGGCTATCGATGAGTCGGTTCGCCTGCAGTTTGCCCGTCTGCCTGATGCGCTTGCTACACCCGATTGGCTCCAGGGACGGCATTGCCTGGTGGCCGGACTGGGTCCGATCGGGCTGCTGGCTGCGCTGGCCCTGCGGCTGCGCGGGGCGGAGGTGTTCGGCCTGGACATCGTGGACGCCTCCTCTGCCCGTGCGAAGTGGCTAAAAGGGATTGGAGGACAGTACGTGGACGCAAGACAGGTTCCGGCGAAGTCGGTGAACAAAATGCTGGGACCGATGGAACTGATCGTCGAAGCCGCGGGGATCGCCGTGCTGGAGTTCAATCTTCTGGACGCCCTTGCCCTGAACGGGGTTTATGTGTTGACCGGCATTCCGGGAGGCCACCGGCCGATCGAGATCGCAGGCTCCGAGATCATCAGCAGGCTGGTGCTGGGCAATCAGGTAATGATAGGGAGCGTCAATGCCGGTCGCGACCACTACCAGATGGCCGTGGATGATCTTCTGACGGCCCGCTTGCGCTGGGGAGATCATCTGGACCGTTTGATCACCAACCGCTATTCCCACACCGAGTTCGCTGCGGCCTTTGAACACCATGATGAGAACGAGATCAAGACAGTGCTGGAATGGGGAGCGTGACCATGCCGGTTATGGGCAGCCCACCGTGCTGTTCCTGATCAAATCACCTGGAGAGCAGATACGATGTCTCGCACACCCGGCACAGCTCGGCACGAGGGCGCGAACCGATTCGTTTATATCGCCGCCGCTGTCTCGGCGCTCGGCGGTATGCTCTTCGGCTACGACACTGGTGTTATATCGGGCGCCATCCTCTTCATCAGGCAGGACTTCGCGCTCACACCGACGCTCGAAGAGATCGTTGTCAGCACAGTCGTATTCGGGGCGATGCTCGGCGCTGCTGCGGGAGGCACTTTAACCGACCGCTTCGGACGGCGCATCGTACTCATCGTGACCGCGGTCCTTTTTGCCCTGGGCGCCGTGGGAACGGCCCTGGCTCCCACGATCATCTGGCTGATCATTGGTCGGGTTTTCGTCGGCATCGCCATCGGCGTGGCTTCCTTCACCACGCCGCTCTACATTTCAGAGATATCTCCCGTCTCCATGCGCGGCCGGTTCGTCTCATTCAACTCGATCGCGCTGACGATCGGGATCGTTATTGCTTACCTCGCGGACTATGCGTTGTCCGGCATGCGGGGGTGGCGCTGGATGTTCGGTCTGGCCGCAATTCCGTCAGCCCTGCTGGGAATAGGCATGGTGTTCATGCCTGAAAGTCCGCGCTGGCTCGTGAGCCACGGACTGCCGGACAAGGGACGCTCTGTGCTTCAGCGCATTCGCGGGACGGCCTCGGTGGACGCTGAAGTGCAGGATATCCGGCAAAGCTCCAGTCAGCAGAGCGGCAGCTGGTCGGAACTTGCAAGCCCGTCGCTCAGGCCGGCGATGATCGTCGGCATCGGACTGGCCCTGTTCCAGCAGGTGACGGGCATCAACACGGTCATTTACTATGCGCCGACCATCTTTCAATCTGCCGGGTTCGAGTCCGCGTCGGTCGCTATACTTGCCACAACAGGTGTGGGTGTCATGAACGTGTTGATGACCGTTGTGGCGCTGCTGCTTCTGGACCGCGTAGGACGCCGTCCCCTGCTGTTGATCGGTATGGCCGGAATGGTCATCAGCCTGGCCGTGCTCGGCACGGCCTTCCTGTTTCCTCACCTGCGGGTCCTCAGGTGGCTTTCCGCGGGAAGCCTGATGCTCTACGTGGGTTCTTTTGCCGTGGGCCTGGGACCGGTCTTCTGGCTGCTGATCTCGGAGATCTATCCCGTGAAGATCCGTGGCTTGGCCATGAGCATCGCCACGGTTGCCAACTGGGGAGCAAATCTTCTCGTTGCGCTGACCTTTCTCACGCTTATTCATTTTTTGGGGCGGCCGGGAACGTTCTGGCTCTATGGTATGGTCGGCATCGGGGGCTGGATATTCGCCTTCATCCTGGTGCCTGAAACAAAGGGGCGAAGCCTGGAAGACATCGAGGCCCATTGGCGGCCCACAGGCATCCCCAGGAGATAAGAAGATAATATTTCACTCAACCGCATACAATTCGGAGCCGGGAGGCAGACAACTTTGAGAGAGGAGGCTGAAAATGGCGGTACTCAATTCGGACGCGTTTGTTTTTTTCGGCGCGACCGGCGATCTGGCACATAAGCAGATATTCCCTGCGCTGCATGCGATGATCCGGCAAGGACATCTTGACGTTCCCATTATCGGTGTGGCAAAGTCGGGATGGGATATCGAAAGATTCAAGGAACACGCCAGGGACGGCATTGAGAAGCACGGCGGAGTGAACGCAGAGGCCTTTGACAAGCTCTGTTCCCGGTTGCACTATATTGACGGAGACTATCATGACGGCGCGACATATGAGATGCTGCGCAAGGCGCTCGGAAATGTCCGGCTGCCCCTGCACTATCTGGCGATCCCGCCAAGCATGTTTACCGCTGTGGTCGAAGGACTCGCCAGATCAGGCTGCGCTCAAAACGCCCGCGTCGTTGTCGAGAAGCCGTTCGGGCGCGACCTCGCTTCGGCGCAGGCACTCAACCGGACACTGCAGCGGTTCTTTCCCGAATCGGCGGTCTTCCGGATAGACCATTTCCTCGGCAAGGAGCCGATACAGAATCTGCTCTATTTCCGTTTCGCCAACTCATTCCTGGAGCCGATCTGGAATCGCAACTATGTGGAGAGCGTACAAATCACTCTGTGCGAAAGTTTCGGCGTGGAAGGCCGGGGCCGTCTTTATGAGGAGCTTGGCGCTATTCGCGACGTTGTTCAGAACCACATGCTGCAGGTCATGGTCCTGCTCGCACTTGACGCTCCAACCAGCAGCGATCCGGAAGCAACGCGCGACGAGAAGATGCAGATACTCAGGGCGATACGGCCGCTCGCTCCCAAGGACGTCGTACGGGGCCAATACCGCGGCTACCGGGACGAGAACGACGTGGCGGCAGGTTCTCGGACGGAAACGTTCTCCGCATTACGGCTCTCTATCGATACCTGGCGCTGGGCAGGAGTACCCTTCTATATCCGGGCCGGGAAACGGCTGCCATTCACGGCCAACGAGGTGCTGGTCAAGCTCAAACGTCCGCCGCATGCGGTCTTTGATGAAATCAGGCCGGACCAGTCGAACTATTTCCGCTTCCGCCTCAGTCCCGATGTTTTTATCCTTCTTGGCGCGCGGACCAAGGTGCCGGGAGAATCCATGGTCGGAGAAAAAGTAGAGCTGTTGGCGTGCCAACACTTCGTCGATGAAATGTCGCCGTACGAGCGCCTGCTTGGCGATGCCCTACGGGGTGATACGGCCCTTTTCGCCCGCAAGGACGCTGTCGAAGCCGCCTGGCGCGTCGTGGACCCGATCCTGGGAAATGTGACACCGGTCCATGAGTACGAACCGAATACCTGGGGGCCGCCTGAAGCGGAACGGATCATTGCAGACAACGGTGGATGGCACAATCCGGCTACGGAGAATGCGGTCGGCTTCTGTCGCGGTCTCTGATGATCTCGTCGTGACGACGGTCTTCCCCCGCCAGGGTTGCTATGCGCTCGACCAGAGAAATTTCGACGCCTATCCGGCGGCGCAAATGAACATTGAACGGATCGGCGATCTCCTCCGGTACGATCGGGACGCCTTTCCGGGCAACGGGAGATCGTGATCTGAATTCGATAAAGGAGGAATTGTCATGAAGAACGAAGACGAACTGCAGTCGACCATCGGTCAGATGGTCCAGCGAGGCAAGGGCATCCTTGCCGCTGACGAGAGCCATCCGACCATCGCCAAACGGTTCAAGGCCATCGGCGTTGAATCGACCGAGGCCAGCCGGCGCTCCTATCGCACGCTCCTGTTCACGACGCCTGGCGCCGCGGAATACATCAGCGGCGTCATTCTCTTCGAAGAGACCTTGGGCCAGGCCGCGGATGACAACACGCTGCTGCCTGAGGTGCTGTCCCGTCAGGGCATCGTGCCCGGCATCAAGGTGGACAAGGGGAAGGTCCCCCTGGCTAACGCGCCCGGAGATGAGGTCACCCAGGGTCTGGACGGTCTGGCCGAACGCCTCAGAACATACAAATCGCAGGGCGCGCGCTTTGCAAAGTGGCGCGAGGTGTATTCCATCGGCGCTCAGAACCCGACCTCTCTCGGCATCGAGGCGAACGCCGAAATGCTGGCGCGCTACGCGGCCGTCTGCCAGGAGGAGGGTGTCGTTCCCATTGTCGAGCCGGAGGTGCTGATCGACGGCGACCACACCCTGGAGCGATGCCTCGAGGTCACCGAGGCGGTGCTGCATGCGGTGTTCCATGCACTTCACCGGCACCGGGTGGCCCTGGAATATACGGTCCTCAAGCCGAGCATGGTATTGCCCGGCAAGGGGCATCCCCCCAAGGCAGGGCCCGGGCAGGTGGCCGCGGCGACGGTGAGGGTGCTCCGCCGCACGGTCCCCGCTGCGGTGCCGAGCATCAATTTTCTATCCGGTGGCCAGGGGCCCTCGGAAGCAACGGCCAACCTGAACGCCATGAATGCCCTGTTCCCGGCTTCTCCCTGGGAGCTGTCGTTCTCCTACGGGCGGGCCCTGCAGGAGACTGCACTGAGTGCGTGGGCCGGAAAAGTAGAGAACGCGGCGGCCGCGCAGCAGGCCTTTTATCAGCGCGCCAGGCTGAACGGCCTGGCACGGCTCGGCAAATACTCCCCGGATATGGAGCAGAAGCCTTGATCCGCTGTTGCCGGACAGGTGATAAACGGTCCCGTTTGAAACCATCGACGCCTACAGTAATCACGGCTATCCGAAATTACGCCCAGAACAATGCGCACGGTCAAGGAACCGCCGGGCCGCTTTGCTCCGGCAAAATAAGCATCGGGCCATACACGCTAGTGATTTTTTCGCAAGATGAATAAAAGGAGGACTTATGATTAAAAAAATTCTTATACCAATAGACGGTTCAAAGGTATCACAGAAGGCGGCAAAATACTCGGTAGAGCTCGCGGAACAGACAGGCGCATCTTTGACGCTGCTGAGCGTCATCGATAATCGCTTCGTCATCGAGCAGGCGGTTTCAGCTGTCGCATCGCCGACCCATTTAAGAGAATCCATCCAGGATTATCTACAGCAGTCAGCGCAAGCTGCCACGGACGCGATAGCAAAGCTCTGCGAACGGCATCACATTCAATACAAAACGGCCATAAGGACAGGGCACCCTGTGGAAGAAATTGTGCGCGAGGCGACAAAAGCAAAGGCTGACCTGATCGTTATGGGCTCCCATGGCAAAAGCGCCCTTAAAGCGGCGGTGCTCGGAAGCGTTACGTACGGCGTGATGCACAAGGATATGAAAATCCCCGTACTCATTGTGAGACGATGAGCGCTCAGCAGGGAAAGGTGTTCTTGTTGATTTCGTCGGGAGTATTAAGATATCCGTGCAAGCTGCCGAAGCTACTGGGGCGTACGGAGTTGACGGAGGCCATATGAGAAGAACGATCCCGGTCACGGCGTTGTTTCTGGATATCGGCGGCGTCCTGCTCTCCAATGGGTGGGACCATCACGCCCGTAAACGGGCGGCCAGGAACTTCAAGCTGGAGTTCACCGCGATGGAGGATCGGCATCACCTGAACTTTGCCACCTACGAGGAGGGGAAGCTCACGCTTGATGAATACCTGGACCGGGTGGTCTTCCATCAAAGACGATCATTCACCCGGGCTCAGTTTCGGAACTTCATGTTCGCCCAGTCCAAGCCATTTCCCCCAATGATCGAGCTGGTCCGACGGCTTAAGGCACGGTATGGATTAAAGATCGGCGTGGTCAGCAATGAAGGGCGCGAATTGAATGATCATCGGATCCTGAAATTCAAATTGGATGAGCTTGTGGACCTGTTCATCTCCTCCTGCTACGTCCATATCCGCAAGCCCGACAAGGACATCTTTCGGCTTGCGCTGGACATCGCCCATGTGCCGGCCAGTCAGGTAGTTTATATCGAAAACACCGCGATGTTCGTCCAGATCGCGGAAGGATTGGGGATTCGAAGCATCCTTCACACGGATTACAAATCCACGTGCGCTCAACTGGGTTCGTTCGGATTGCAGTATGACAAATGAGTCATCCATGAAACCTTCTAACCCACGCATCCTGACCATCAACGGCGGCTCGTCGAGCATCAAGTTCGCGCTGTTCGAGGCCGGTGACCCGCTTCGACGGACCCTCGAAGGTGAAATCGAGCGAATCGGGCTGCCGGAGGCCGCGTTGCGGGTGAAAGGCTTGAACAAGGCTGATGACTTCTCTCGACCGGTTACTGCGCCGGACCACACAGCGGCGGTCGGGGTGCTGATGGATTGGGTCGGGGAACGTCTCGGGCCTGATGCATTGGCCGCGGTGGGTCACCGCGTGGTGCATGGCGGGCCGAAGTACAGCAGCCCGCAGCGGATCACCGCGGAGATGGTTGAGGAACTGCACCGGCTCAGCCCATTCGATCCCGAGCATCTGCCGGAGGAGATCCTGTTGACCGAGGCATTTCACCGCCGTTTTCCCGACCTGCCCCAGGTGGCATGTTTCGACACGGCTTTTCACCACGACCTGCCGCGCGTGGCGCAGCTGCTTCCGATCCCTCGCCGCTACGAGACGCAGGGGGTGCGGAGGTACGGGTTTCACGGGTTGTCGTATGCCTTTCTCATGGGAGAACTTGCCCGCCTGGCCGGATCGGAAGCGGCACAAGGCAGGGTCATCCTCGCCCATCTCGGCAATGGCGCGAGCCTGGCCGCCGTGCGTGAAGGAAAGAGCATCGACACCAGCATGGGTTTCACGCCGACAGCCGGAGTGTTGATGAGCACCCGTTCGGGCGATCTCGATCCCGGACTGGTTTGGTATCTGGCCCGTTCTGAAAAAATGAGCGCGAAGCAATTCAACGAGATGGTCAATTCCCAGTCCGGGCTGCTCGGCGTGTCAGA
>JBARBN010000068.1:0-22819 GCA_049793155.1 Nitrospirota bacterium | reverse complement strand
CCTGACAGCCGCGGCACCCGATGCAACGTGTCAGGTCCACGAGTACGGCTTTCTGGGCAATTTGAGCAGTGGTTGTCATTATGTCCTCCCTCCTGCGATCTTCACGACATTGACCATAAAGGCCTTGGATTCGGGTATCATGGTATTGGCATCTCCTATGGTCGGTGTCAGCAGGTTCGCGCTGTCACCGCTGCTGCCGTCAACGGGATACTGCCATCCGAAATGCCAGGGGAGGCCCACCTGATGCACGGTAGACCCGCCGATCTTGAAGGGTTTGAACCGGCTCGTCACGACGGCGATCGCCCAAAGCTCGCCGCGGCCTGACTTCACCATGACCTTCTCGCCGTTCAGTATATTTTTCTCTTTGGCCAGCTCTTCGCTCATTTCGACGAACATCTGGGGCTGCATCTCGAGCAACCACGGCTCATGTCGTGTCATGACTCCGGTCTGCCAATGTTCGGACACTCGGTAGGTCGTCGCAACAAAGGGATACCGCACATCGCAGGAGAAGAATGCGTCGTCCTTCTCTCCAAAGAGCTTGATTGTGGGATTGATCCGCTGTTTGGACATCATATTTTCCTCGAGCGGACATTCAAGCGCCTCGTAGTGCTCAGGGAAGGGGCCATCAGCGAGACCGGGCCCGAAAATGTGTCCCACGCCGTCTGCCGTCATGATGAAAGGTAATTTTCCTTTTTCCGTTGCCATGGGTGGAGCCGGACCATCCGGGACGTCTCCTACCCAGGTACCGGGTTTCTTGGTCGCCGGATTTTCCTTTACCGGGTCCCATTTGATGACCGCGCGCTTAGTGTCCCAAGGCTTGCCATTGGGATCAACAGAGGCCCTGTTGTAGATGATCCTCCGGTTGACCGGCCATGCCCATGCCCATCCCGAATACAGCCCGAGGCCGGTAGGATCATCTTTGCCTCTCCGCGCCATCATATTGATGATCTTGCCTTCTTTCTGGGTGTAGCTCTGAGAGTAGATCCAACAACCTGATGATGTGGTCCCGTCCGCCTGCAGATGAACAAAGGACGCGCAGAGCTCGCCCTTCTTGCCGAGGAGCGTTGGCGGAGTAACGGTCTTGTCGTACACATCCTCCAGATAGTATCCGTTAATCTCCTTTGCAATGTTATGGACATTGACTTCGTGGATTTTCCCCTGGGCGTCCTTTTCACCATAGTTCCAGGTCAGGTTCAAGATGGGCGCGGGGAACTTTCCACCCTCCTTCTGATAGAGGTTTTTTACCCGGAAGTACAGTTCATTCGCGATGTCCGAGTCCGGCTTGGATTGGCCAATGGGCTCAATCGCTTTATAACGCCACTGAACCCACCGTCCTGAGTTCGAAAGACTGCCTTCCTTTTCAACGGAAGATGCGCAGGGCAGCAGGAAAACCTCGGTCTGGATATCCTTCGGGTTCATGCCAGGACCCTTCCAGAAGGATCCGGTCTCGTTGTCGTAGAGGTTAACGTTGACCATCCATTTAAGTTTGGCGAGCGCCTGCCGGGTCTTGTTAGAATTAGCGCCTGAACATGCGGGATTCTGGCCCCACGCAAAGAAGCCCTCGAATTTCCCCTTGAGCATCTGATCGAAAATCATGAGCCAGGAAGCGTTCATACCTTCATCGAGCTTCGGAAGCCACGTATACCCGAAATCATTTCCCTTGGTGGCCCTGCTCCCGTAAATTGCCTTGAGATAGCTTGTGATGTATTTGGCCCGGTTGGACCACCAGTTCACGCTCTTCGGTTCCTTGGTCTTGGGCGTGTATTTCTCAATGTATGCGGGAAGATCGACCACAGACGCGGTCGGTGTTGCCAAATAACCCGGGAGACTATTGAATAACAAACCGTGGTCCGTTGAACCCTGAACATTGCCCTCTCCGCGCAGGGCATTGATACCACCGCCTGCGATGCCCATATTGCCGAGCAGCAGCTGGATAATGCACATGGCCCTGATGTTCTGGGTACCGATCGTGTGCTGGGTCCAGCCCATGGCGTACAGCTCGGTCCCCGCCCTGTTCGGCTTGCCGGTTGATGCATAGAGTTTGTAGACCTCTTCCAGCTTTTCCTTGGGGGTCCCGGTGATGCTCGAGACCTTGTCGAGCGTGTAGCGTGAATAGTGATTCTTCAGCAGCTGGTATACGCAATGCGGGTTTTTCAGAGAGGGATCCTTCTTCGGGACGCCGTTCTCGTCCATCTGGAAGGACCAGGTTTTCTTGTCGTATTTCCTGGTCTTTTCGTCATAACCCGAGAAGAGACCGTTAAGTTCGCCCGGGCCCTTGTAGTCGGGATTCACGAGGAATGGGGCATTCGTATACTTGATAACATATTCCTTGAAGATAAGATTATTATCGAGGATGTACTTGATCATCCCGCCCAGGAAGGGGATGTCCGTGCCTGAACGCATGGACGCGTATACATCGGCCTTGGTAGCTGTCTGCGTGAAACGAGGGTCAACAACGATGAGCTTAGCGCCCTGCTCCTTGGCTCTCAGTATCCACTTCATGGAGATGGGATGATTTGAGGCTGGATTACTCCCCATTACGAGGATGACATCGGCATTCTTAAAGTCGATCCAATGGTTTGTCATGGCACCGCGTCCGAACGACTCTCCCAGAGCCGCTACAGTTGCGGAGTGTCAGATACGGGCCTGATGTTCTATGTAGACCAGACCCCATGACCTCACCAGTTTTTGGAGTATGTAGCACTCTTCGTTGTCCAGGGCAGCGCTCCCGACATGGGCGATGCCGTCCGTACGGTTCACGACAAAGTCCTTTTCAACGATTTTTTCTGTGCCGTCCGCAGCCTTTTCTTTCACTTTGGACTTGGAGGTTGTCTTAAAGGTCCTGTCGCGGGTGTCCTTCACCTTTTTCGCGATCTCGTCCAATGCCCAGTCCCACTCCACTTCCTTCCATTCTGTTGCGCCCGCTGCACGATACTGGGGTTTCTTCAGCCTGGTAGGATTGTTCATCATCTGGTACAGCGATGCGCCTTTTGAGCAGAGTGTTCCTTCACTGATCGGATGATCCGGATCGCCCTCGGTGTTGATGACCTTTCCGTCCTTCGTGTGCACGATGATGCCGCAGCCCACCGAGCAGAACGGGCATATGGTGCGGGTCTCTATCGCGCCCTTGATCCTCAGCTCACGCTCTTTTGTTTCAGCTGAAGCAGGATCGGCGCTTAAAGTACCCAGGAGCAGCGAACTGCCGGAGAGCTTTAGAAAATCACGTCTTGATACTCCCATAAAAACCTCCCTCGCTATAGAATAGAATATGCAGATTGTAATTTTATTTTGATCGGTTATATGAAAAACTTAGAGAGCACTATTTGCTTATGACAAACCATGCAATGAGTTGATTGGGTTTAGATTGTTGGTGAATCAGGTCATCGATCGTATTTGTAGAATAAATTTTGGGATTAATATATCATATGATCTACTCATTGTCGAGTATAAAAGTAACACTTTATGCATATTGATTAACGTACAGAATGATATGAAATCTTCATATTGTATTGATGAGAAAGTATTCAGTTTTGCAGGAAACTAAAAAGAAGTTTTATTATGTTCTCAATAAATATAAGAATTGACATATTTTTTATTCCCTTTTTATTGAAAAGACGTTAAAATAGCATTAAGACAATGAGCATCCTGCTATGCCGCGAAAAAGAAGTATCTTTCATTATTCACTGTTGCTTAATGATCCTAACATTCTTAAGAGGAGGGAGCTGAGTGCGATACAAATATATTGCCTACAAATATACTAGGCGTGTGATCGCGGATACCCCATTCCAGAGCAGCTGGGAATCATTCGGTTCGTGGCCCATGTATTCCACAATCGCGTGGCGTCCACCAACGGATATATATGAAACACTGGACGAGATCATCGTGGTGATCGAACTAGCCGGTGTGGATGAAGAACATATGTCAGTCACACTTTTCAGTGACCTGCTGGTTGTAGAGGGAAGAAGGGAACAGCCCTTGACGGAGATGAGCGCATGTCACCAGCTGGGAATCAAATATGGTGACTTTAGGTCGGAAATTGCGATCCACGTCCCCGTAGACCATGACACCGTGAAGGCGGACTATAAGAATGGCTTGCTGAAGATCAGTCTTCAGAAGAGCGATTGACGTCAAAGATGGTAACTGACATGAGAAAACGGTTGATGAACCTATTCAACAGACAGACCAGGAGCAAACCCATGGAGATAATTGAACCAGAGAACGAACGAACAACGCCTGTACCAGATGAACTGCCCTTGCTCCCGCTCAAGGATACGATCGTATATCCGCTCACAGTCTACCCTCTGGTGATCGGCAAGGAAAAATCGATAAAGCTTATCAGTGATGTCACCGTAGGAGACAAGATCCTCGGTTTGACGGCGCAAAAAAAAGTGGATATCGAGGTGGCGGGATTGACCGATATATACACGGTCGGGACGATGGCCCGGATTCTCCAGATGGTCAAGGTCCCCGATGGAACGCTCAGAGTGCTGGTCCAGGGAATCGAGCGAATCAACATCACGGAGCTATCTCAGACCGAACCGTATTTAAAGGCCAGGATCAAGGCTTTTCCGGAAAAGTCGGAAAAGTCCGTGGAGCTTGAGGCGCTCATGCGGGGGGTCTCCGAAGTTTTTCAAAAGATGGTATTGCTCACGCCCAATATGCCAGAAGAGCTTTCCGGAGCAGCCCTCAACATTGAGGATCCGCGCCAGCTCGCTTATCTCATTGCGACGAACATCCGGCTGGAATTGCAGCAACGACAGGAGATACTCGAAACCGAATCGGTAAGTGACAAGCTTACCAGACTCATGCAGTACCTGAACCGCGAGGTCGAAGTGCTTGAACTCGGCAGGAAGATCCAGGGACAGGCCAAAGACCAGATGCAGAAGGCCGAGCGGGAATATCTTCTTCGGCAGCAACTTTCGGCCATTCGCAAAGAACTCGGTGAGGAGGGCGACGATGGTGCGGAGATGAAGAACCTTCGCGAGAAGATCGAACAGGCCAAGCTTCCTCCCGAGGCGGAGAAAGAAGCCAAACGGGAACTTGGACGCATGGAAAAGATCTCATCCGCATCTCCCGAATATTCGGTCATCCGGACTTATCTCGAGTGGATGACCAACCTCCCCTGGAACAAAACCTCGGCCACGGCCATCGACATCGCCAAGGCAAGGGTCACCCTTGACGAGGACCACTATGATCTCGAGAAGGTCAAGAACCGTATTTTGGAATACTTGTCCGTTAAAAAACTCGGGGAAGAACGCGGTGCCGATGAGGGGATCAAGATCCGCGAACCCATCCTGTGCTTTGTCGGCCCTCCGGGAGTTGGAAAGACCTCCCTGGGCCAGTCCATCGCTCGCGCCCTTGGCAGAAAGTTCATGCGACAGTCTTTTGGCGGCTTGCATGACGAGGCAGAGATACGGGGCCATCGCCGCACTTACATCGGGGCCATGCCGGGCAGGATCATCCAGGCGCTCAAGAGGGTAGAGACCAGAGACCCGGTGATCATGCTCGACGAGGTGGACAAAATCGGCTCCGACTGGCGTGGAGATCCGTCATCGGCGCTGCTCGAGGTGCTGGATCCGGAGCAGAACAAGGACTTTCGCGACAATTATCTCGACGTGCCCTTCGACCTCTCCAAGGTCATGTTCATCACTACGGCAAACCAGCTCGAGACCATTCCGCCGCCGCTCCTGGACCGCATGGAGGTGCTCACGCTGCCAGGATACACGGAGCACGAAAAAATAAATATTGCGCAAAAATACCTGATCCCCAAAGAGATAAAGGCGAATGCGCTCAGGGCCAACGAGATCGTGATCCCGGAAGATACGCTGCGAGGGATCATCAAGGATTATACCCGCGAGGCCGGCGTCAGAAACCTGGAGCGTGAGATCGCGAATGTCTGCAGAAAAGTGGCAGAGGCAGTAGCGGAGAAAAAGACAACACCGATCACGGTAAAATCTGAAGAGCTGAGAGACTATCTGGGAAGACCGAAATTCTTTGCTGAAACCGCGATCATGATAGACCGTCCGGGCGTGGTGACGGGCCTCGCCTGGACACCCACAGGAGGGGACATCCTGTTTGTCGAAGCCTCTCAGATGCCGGGAAACAAGCAGCTGCTTCTCACAGGCCAGCTCGGGGATGTGATGAAGGAATCCGCCCAGGCAGCGCTCTCCTACGTGCGCTCACAGGCGGAGTCATTCGGAATAAAAAAGGATTTTTTTGAGAAAAGCGATATTCACATTCATGTCCCGGCGGGCGCCATCCCCAAGGACGGGCCGTCTGCCGGTGTTACCATGACCACTGCGATCGTATCAATGCTCACGGGCAGGATCGTTAAAAATGATCTGGCCATGACCGGCGAAATAACTCTTCGCGGCAAGGTCATGCCCATAGGAGGGGTGAAGGAAAAGGTGCTTGCTGCCAAACGGGCGGGGATCAAGACCGTAATACTGCCCCAGCAGAACAAACACGATATCGAAGAAGTTCCCGAGGACTTGCGCAAAGAAATGGAGTTTATCTTCGTGGATACCATAGATCAGGTGATCGAGAATGCCCTGAAGGGAGAAAAACCTAAATCCGAATCACCAGATTCTAAGTAATTTTCATCCAGACAAAATCCGGAGATGTGGGAATTAACTGAGACTTCGGCTGCAGTTCAGAGAACTCGGTCGAAAGCCAAAATGTATTAATGTTATCGTGCCTTTTCGCCCTTGTTGCATATTTGGTTTCAGATTGTCGGATTTAGGATTTACTAATTATTTCTCATCGTTTAATACTTATGCGATTAAATGTCCCTGCAAAACGCCTTCCACCCTGGTTCAAGATCCGGCTCTCGACGAACGACCGTCTGGCGAATGTCCGAAATCTGATCAGAAGCAATAATCTCAATACAGTTTGCAGTAGCGCGGCATGTCCGAACCAGACCGAATGCTGGAACGCGGGTACTGCTACGTTCATGATCCTTGGAAATATCTGCACCAGGAACTGCCGGTTCTGCGGTGTTCCCAAAGGCTCACCACGGCGACTCGATCTTGATGAACCGAACCGCGTAGCCCATGCAGTAGCATCTCTTCGCCTGAAACATGCTGTCATCACATCGGTCACCAGGGACGACCTGGCCGATGGTGGGTCCTCGATGTTTGCTGCTACTATCCGCGCCATACGAAAAAAGACTGCTGACTGCAAAATCGAGGTTCTGATCCCTGATTTCAAAGGTTCCCCGCTCTCTCTCGAAACCGTACTCGATGCATCGCCTGATGTTTTGGATCACAATATCGAGACTGTGCCGGCATTGTATCCGACAGTGAGACCGCAGGCTGATTATCAGCGATCGCTGGCCTTGCTCGCATCTGCGCGTATGTATGGTGCGGTTACAAAAACTGGCCTTATGCTTGGCCTCGGAGAAGCCGTTGATGAGGTCAGAGCGGTCATGCATGATCTCAGAAAGCTCGATTGTTCCATCCTGACACTCGGCCAATATCTCCGGCCCGGTAAATACCATCTCCCCGTTGAAAGATACTATCATCCAGATGAATTCGCATTACTTCGCGAGGAGGGAATGGCAATGGGATTTCGTCACGTCGCAGCCGGACCGCTCGTCAGGAGTTCCTATCATGCTGAGCAGCATGGGGCAGGGGAGCTTTCAAAAGTCGCCGTGAGACCAATCTGATGAGCTCTTCAGTGCAGTCCTCATGAGAAAGAATATGAACGTATCCGTCATTGTACCCACCTATAACCGTCCCAGGGCACTCAAACTTTGCCTGACGAGCCTGGCAGGACAGAGTATGGTGCCGTCAGAGGTCTTGATCGCCGATGACGGAAGCTCTTCCGAGACACGGGATTTTGTGCAGGAAATGCAGGGGTCGCTTCACGATATTTTCCCCATCAAACATGTTTGGCAGGAGGATATCGGCTTCAGGAAGCCTAAAATCCTGAATCAGGCAGTCAGGCAGACAACCGGAGAGTACTTGATCTTTATCGATGGCGATTGTATGGCCCACCGTCACTTTATACGGGCGCATGTTGAGCATAGCGACCCTGCTGCCATTCTGGGCGGCAAGCGGGTCGAGATCGGGAGAGCGCTGACAGAACAACTGCTCAAAGAAGGCACCGTATTGAACAGCTTCAGTCCTCGACTTATCATGGACTCATTAACCGGTAAATCACGCAAGGTCGAGGAAGCGATCCAGATAAAAAACCCGCTTCTGAGGCGGATTATGCACCGCGATCAAATTACCGACGATGGCATCTGGGGTTGCAATTTCAGCCTTTATAAGGACCTGTTCATGGAAATCAACGGATGCGATGAGGACTTCCTCGATGGATCGCTTGAAGATAATGACCTGGGTATCAGAGTGCTGAACTTGGGGAAACAGGTCAGATCTGTAAGAGGCCTCGCGATCGTACTGCATCTCTGGCATCCTTCGTCATGGAGCTTTGAAGGAGATAAATACCGGTATAATAATCAAATCATAAAAAGACGAATAGAGCTCAAAGAGAGGTCTTGTAAGAACGGGATCAAGAAACTTTAGCTTTCATCAGTTCGCTATATGCTATTTTCATTTAAGACGAGGGGTATTGCCTATGCTGGTTTTCAATCATGATCTTGATTGCTTTTGTATTGGTCAAAATAAGCCTCGTTGTGTATCACGATCAGAATGTATGCTGAATCAGGTTGAAAGAAATTTTAAGGATGTGAAGAATAGGCAAGTCCAGGCAGAAGTAGAGATTATTAAAAAGGGTTTGCAGGAAGGAATAACGCGATCGTCACTAGACCAATCAGTTTTGTTTGATACCTCTGCAACGACAAGATCTTTCAAAAAAAATCATGATAAATAACACAATGAGCTAGCTCTGTAGCGAAATGAGCAGCTCATTGGAATAGGGGTGGGTGGTTTTTAGAAATTTGACAAAGATAATCAAAATAGCACTGATTTAACATAATATACATTATCGGACATACGTATACATAATGCCAATTATGATTGTATCTATTTTAACTTATTGTTATTATGCGTTTTAAACTATATGCGTTTATTAGCTTAATGTTAAAACTTCAGGCTCATTAATCCTATAACCCTGCCCGAATTGTCATATCCCTCAAGTTTTTTATGCAGAGATTGCGATCCGATGGTCAGGTTAAACCGCTCAGTTACAAGCCTCAGTCCATAAGTCAGTCCGGTGTAGTCTCCACCGCCCAGGGTAATCAAGTCTTTCCCCGTTAACAAGGAAAATTCAATGAACATCTGAAGGTTCTTATATTTACTGATAGGGAAAAGCATACCAGCATTATATAACTGGTACAGGTCCTTGAGTCGCTTTGAGGTCAAATCTTGGCCTACCATTTGCCCATCCATATAGATACCGAGGATATGATCCTGCCAGCTGACCTCGGTGCCAACTGACAGACCTAATCGCATCCCCCAATGGGAAACCGCGTTGGTTTTAAGGTCGCTATTGTTGTCCGTCGGTATCATGCCGGAGACGATTAGGGAGACCGCCGGACGCACCGACGCTTCAGGTTGGGGAAGAAAATTCCATTTGTATGACAATTCGATGTCTCCGGTTTTTCGAGTGACCATAGTCGTGCCGGTTGGACCTTCCGAGATGCTAAAGTATGAAGTCTTGAATGCGAGTTCCGAGTGACTTGATATTCCAATGGTTGCACTAAATGGATACTCGGTAATAGTATAATCAGGCCTGATACTGTTTTCAGACACGACAGAAGCTCCGATCTCGATGGTTCCCGGTGTAAGAGTATAGGGTGATGTGGTTATGAGAAGGCCGGTGAGCCCCGATGTGTTTACCGGCCGGTTCACGATATCAAGTTCCTCCGCCACAACAACGTCAGTCTTCCAACACAGCAGAGCGCAAAAGAAGAATAACAGCACGGGAAATTTCTTTTTTATAAGAGTAATGATCATTATTTGCCTATCTTTGGTTCCGTTCCTGCAAGAAGCCGCTTGATATTTTCCCGGTGTCGATAATAGATCATGCCGAAAATAAAGAGGGAAAGTAAACCATAAGTTTTTGAAAGGGGTGAGATTGCAAAAAAGGTTGCCCCGAGGTAGAAGGCGAATGAAATGAGCGCCGCGAGGGAAGAATAACCCCAGATGTATGCGGTAAGCGCCCAGATAAGAAGGCAAAAGAGGCCCGTCAAGGGGGCAACCGCAAGGACAACACCAAAACTGGTTGCCACCCCTTTCCCGCCTTTAAATTTAAGATAAATGGGGAAATTATGTCCCAGGACAGCGGCCGCACCCGACAAAACCGTTGCAGTGTCGTCATGAAAAAAAGACTTCACAAACAGCACGGGAAGCACACCTTTCAGCACATCAGCCAGAAGGGTCAGGACTGCCGCCTTTTTCCCCGCGGCGCGAAGGACGTTGGTAGCACCGATGTTGCCGCTCCCGATGGTCCTCACATCAACGTCGGAAAAAAGTTTACTGAACATGAGGCCGAACGGAACGGCTCCGAGGAGATAGGAAAAGACGATTGACACGAGCAGCAAGGCTGTGTTCATGACGGTTAGCTCAGTTTTTTCCAGAAAATGCGGAAATATTGGATTGCGGAGTAAACGGCCAGGATCATGGCGACCCAGAGTGCCAGCGATCCAAGATCCCTCAGCCATTCATTAGTCATATAGTAATCAAGAAGAAGCGCAAGAACAGCCGTGATCTGGGCTCCTACTTTGTATTTGCCCACGGTCTCGGCCGGTATAATAATGTTCTCGCTCGAAGCTATTGCACGGAGACCGGTAACGGCAAATTCCCTTCCTATGATCACGATCGCAATCCAGGCGTGCACGACATCCGATCGTATTTCTACCAGGGTCACCAACGCTGACATGATTAATATTTTATCCGCGATCGGGTCGAGCAGTTTGCCGGTCCTGGTCACCTGCCCCCATTTTCTCGCGAGGTGGCCGTCAAGCCAGTCGGTTGCCGATGCGAGTGAAAATACAATGCCGGCAAGGAGCGCCCGAGCTGGGCTCGGTTCGAGCATAAGAACGATGAAGATGGGAACCGCCACGATCCTGCTGATCGAGAGCAGATTAGGTATATTGAAAATGTTCAGGGTTGTCTCCTCCAGCGGCGATGCATCCAGACCCATTGTTCGGGATTTTTTCGTATTGCATCCTCTATCTTCTTCGTGAGCATGGCAGTATTGGCTATTACGTCTTTTTCGTGGTCGCCCGTGTGAACCAGCGTGAGCGGACCTTCTACGACAATGGTATGCCTGTTGTCCCCATTGCGCTGAATGTAGCCGAAGATCACCGGAGCGCTGAATTTAAGCGCCATTGACGCTGCCGCCGTCGGGGTCCAGGCAGGCCTGCCCATGAAGTCCACGAAGTCGCTCTCTACATCCGTATCCTGGTCGATTAGGATACCCATGATGCGGTTTTCCCTGAAAACCCGGACCAGTTCTCTGGATGCGCCGGGCCTGGTGCGAAGTATCGTCCTCACACCCATCCCCGCGCGCAGCCCCACGATCATATCATTGACCTGTTCCGGTTCTATGGGCGCCGCTATGACGCTGAGGTTGTATCGGGCCGCAACAGCATGGCCCATGATCTCCCAGTTGCCGATATGACCGGTAACATAGATCACTCCCTTGCCGCTGCCGATCGCCGTGCGAAGCGCTTCTTCTCCCCGGAATTCAATGACCTGCTCAAGACGGCGGGGCGTCATGAGCATGACCTCCAGCACGCACTTTCCCAGATGAATGAAACAGCTTCTGGCCGTATGGCGTATCCATGAACTGTCTTTTTCAGGGAACGCAATCTTCAGATGGGTGATAGCCCTTTTCCGCTCCCGGGGAAGCAGGAAGTACGTAATTAACCCGAGCCTGCCTCCCGCCCAAACACCCACATAATACGGCATGAGCAGAGAAAATAACCTGACAAGTCTGGTGGCCCATATCAGGAACAAGCGGGTTATCCATTTTCTCGTCTGCAGCGCCCATTCTCTCATGAAGTATACAGCTTGCCCTGATGCTTCAGTACGAGGTTGATGAACTCACGCACTGCCCCCCTCCCGCCCGCTGTTTTGGTCACCATGTGCACGAATGGCTTCACTGAAGGGTCCGCATCGGCAACAGTCACGGCAAGACCAGCGCGCTTGAAAATACCCACATCAACGACGTCGTCTCCCATATACGCAACATCCTCGTCACGGAATCCGTATTTCAGCAGGATCGATTCGTAAATCGCTATCTTCTCGTGCGCTCCCTGATGTACTTCCTCGATGCCGAGTTCCCGCGCACGGATGTTCACGACCTCTGATTTTCTCCCCGTGATAATACCGACGATAATACCGGCACGTTGGGCCAGTTTGATCCCGTGTCCGTCGCGCACATGGAATGCCTTGAGCTCATTGCCCTGAGTGTCAAGCACGATCCTGCCGTCGGTCAACACGCCGTCAACATCAAGCAACAGAAGCTTGATCTTTTTCGCCTTCGACTGGATCGATGTTTTAGTTGTTCTCATTGACTCCGAACTTGTTATAAGTCACACCACGCCGGCCTTCAGCAGATCGTGAAGGTGGAGGACCCCCTCAGGTGCACCGTCGGAGTCCGATATGATGAGCGAGGTAATGGAGTTATTCTCCATGATGGCCACGGCCTCAGCTGCCAGGGAATCTTTCCTGGCGACCTTCGGATTTCTGGTCATGATGTCCTTTGCCGATTTCGCGAGCAGGTTCTCTCCCGATTTCTCGGTTTTTTCCATCCATCGACGGAGATCGCCGTCGGAAATAATACCGACCAGTTTCCCAGATGCATTCACAACCGCGGTGATGCCCATCTTCTTAGATGATATTTCGTAGATCGCATCCTTGATAAGCGTGCCCTCGGAGACGATCGGGACGTCAGTTCCGCTGTGCATCAGGTCCCTGACACGAAGCAGGAGTTTTTTGCCAAGCGCGCCGCCGGGGTGAAAGCAGGCAAAGTCCTCTTCCCTGAATCCACGCTGGTCCAGCAGCACAACGGCCAGGGCATCCCCCATCGCCAGTGTCGCCGTGGTGCTTGCCGTCGGCGTAAGCCCAAGAGGACAGGCCTCTTCCTTAACTCCGACGTCGATGACCACGTCGCTGTTCTTGGCCAGGGTGGACTCTGGATTGCCGGTGAGCGCGATGATGCCGATCCCGAGCCGCTTCAGCGACGGCAGCATTCTTGATACTTCATCGGTCTCGCCGCTGTTGGAGAGGGCTATTACCGTGTCGCCTCTCATGACCATGCCGAGGTCTCCATGGATGCCCTCGGCCGGATGCAGAAAGAGCGCGGGTGTGCCGGTGGATGCGAGCGTGGCAGCGATCTTCTTGGCAATGAGTCCGGACTTGCCCATGCCGGTTACAACGACCCGGCCTTTACAGCTCAGGATCATCTTTACGGCCTGTTCGAATCGTCCGTCAATACGGTCAATAAGCGCCGCGACTGCTTCGGCTTCTATTCCCAAAACCTTTTTCGCCCGGTCAATCATTGTTTTACGATCCTATCGATCTCCCGGACCTGTTTGAGCAATGCGGGAAGGTCGTCCAGACCCAGCATGTTCGGCCCGTCGCAAAGGGCCTTGTCGGGGCAGGCATGCACTTCCAGGAACAGTGCATCGATGCCTACCGCCGCGGCCGCTCTTGCAAGATGCGGGACAAACATCCGGTCTCCCGATGATGCAGTCCCCCCCGCCCCCGGCAACTGAACCGAGTGCGTCGCATCGAATACAACAGGATATCCAAAACCCCGTATGATGGGAAGCGAACGCATGTCCGCGACAAGGTTATTGTACCCGAACGATACCCCCCGTTCGGTAATGATGATCTTTTCATTCCCAGTGGAAGCCGCCTTTTCAGCCGCATTCTTGACGTCCCAGGGAGCCAGAAATTGGCCTTTCTTGATGTTTACCACCCTGTTGGTCTTTGCAACGTCCATGACAAAATCCGTCTGCCTACAAAGAAAAGCGGGGATCTGAATGATATCCAAGATCTCGGCAGCCGGTCCGATCTCCTCAAATCGGTGAACGTCTGAGAGGAGCGGCAGGCGCAGTTCCCTGCCAACACGGTCGAGTATCCGGAGACCTTCCTTTATCCCCGGCCCCCGAAAGGATTTTACCGAACTGCGGTTCGCTTTGTCAAAGGATGATTTGAAGATAAAAGGGATGCCGAGGTCCCCGGTTATCTGTTGTAATCGAGCAGCGGCCTCGAGGGTAGAGCCCTCAGACTCGATCACACAAGGTCCGGCGATCAGGACAAAAGGGTTTTGTCCGCCGATGCGGATTTCCTTAATCGGTATTTCGCGTGTCACGGTTTCTTCCCCTGCTCTCGCTGTTTCAAAGCAGCAGCAATGAAGGACGTAAAGAGCGGGTGCGGCTTTCGCGGAGTTGATTTGAACTCCGGGTGAAACTGACATCCGAGGAACCAGGGGTGGTCCTTGAGTTCCACGATCTCCACCAGTTCATTGTCTGGAGAGAGCCCGCTGATCACAAGTCCTGCGGCCTTCAATGCGTCCCGATAGTTATTGTTGAACTCATAGCGGTGCCGATGACGCTCGAAGATATCATCCATTCCGTAGGCCTGGCGTGCCAGGGTCCCCTTCTCTATCTTGCAGGGATAGGCGCCCAAACGCATGCTGCCGCCCTTGTCGCTCGTGAGGTCCCTCTTCTGCATGGACTTGCTCCGATAGTCATACCAATGCTCGAGAAGGTAGATCACGGGCTGGGTCGTTTTTTGATCGAATTCCGAGCTGTTCGCATCCCGGATGCCTGCCAGATCGCGTGCGACCTCGATCACGGCACACTGCATGCCGAGACAAATACCGAAGTAGGGTATGTTCCCTTCCCGCGCGAATTTTACCGCTTCTATCTTCCCTTCCACCCCGCGGATGCCGAATCCGCCCGGAACAAGAATTCCGTCCATTCCGGTAAGCACTTCTTTCGCACCCTTGCTTTCAATGTCTTCTGAATCCACCCAATTTATGATCACTTTTGCATCGTTGGCGATGCCGCCGTGGGTAAGTGCTTCGCACAGGCTCTTGTAAGCTTCCTTGAGTTCTATATATTTTCCGACAAGAGCGATCGTAACGTTTTTGGTAGGATGCTTTGCCTTCCGAACGATCGTTTCCCACGCGGTCAGGTCATTGTTCGGGACCGTGAGCACCAGCGCTTCAAGGATCCGGTCGTCGAGTCCCTCGGCATGCAGCATCAGAGGCACCTCGTAGATCGACTTTACATCCTGCGCCGAGATGACGCAATTTTCCTCAACATTGCAGAACAGGGCGATTTTCTTCTTCATGTCGTGCGGAATGGGGCGGTCGCTGCGGCACAAAAGTATGTTGGGCTGGATCCCGATGGAGAGAAGCTCTTTTACGCTGTGCTGCGTGGGTTTTGATTTAAGTTCATCGGCAGCCTGGATGTACGGTACGAGGGTAAGGTGAATATAGAGCACATTCTGCCTGCCGAGCGTGTATCTCAGCTGCCGAATAGCTTCGAGGAACGGCAGACTCTCGATATCGCCAATGGTGCCGCCAATCTCTGTAATGACGACGTCTTCATCGTCCGCAAGGTCCGTTATCGCGCGTTTGATCTCGTTGGTTATGTGCGGCACGACCTGTACCGTGCCCCCGAGATAGTCTCCGCGCCGTTCCTTGGTGATCACATTGTTGTAGATCCTGCCGGAGGTGAAGTTGTTCTTCTGGCCCGTGTTTACATTGGTATACCGTTCGTAGTGACCGAGATCAAGATCGGTCTCCGCGCCGTCGTCGGTCACATATACCTCTCCGTGCTGATAGGGGCTCATGGTGCCGGGGTCGACGTTGATGTAAGGATCGAGCTTCAGAAACGTGACCTTCAGCCCCCGCGCCTCGAGAAGGGCCCCGATCGATGCGGCAGCAAGTCCCTTCCCCAGAGACGATACCACACCGCCGGTAACGAAGATGTATTTTGTAGGTGCCTTTATTTTGTCCATTCCTGTTCTCAACTTTCTCCGAGCCGCTTCAGTATTTTACTCAAATCATCGGGGATGTCAACACCAAACGATTCGTATTGGGTGATAACGATCTTTATTTTGTGTCCATTCTCCAGCGCGCGAAGCTGTTCCAGCTTTTCTGCGGCTTCGAGCGCGGTCCCGGGCATGGCCGCGTAGTCAAGGAGAAAATCCCTGCGGTAAACATAGAGACCGATGTGCTTGTACATGGGGTTTGCAAGGGACAATTCCGTCCACGAGCTTTTGCAGGCCCAGGCGTCCCGGTCCCAGGGGATTGGTGAACGGGAAAAATAGAGAGCAAAGCTGTTTTTGTCGAAGACCACCTTGACCACATTCGGGTCAAAGGCGTCTTCACGGTCCTCGATCTTCCTGCAAAGCGTTCCCATGGGGATGGAGGCGTCCTGCACAAGCGGCAAGAGAGCTTCATCGATCATCTCAGGGCGTATCAGGGGTTCGTCCCCCTGCACATTGACCACGATATCGCACTCGAGCAACTTCGCGACTTCGGCTATCCGGTCAGTTCCGGTGGCATGGTGAGGCGATGTAATCATCACCTCTCCTCCGAACGACTTCACGGCACTGACGATCCGCTCATCATCGGTTGCCACAATGACCCTGTTGATCAGCTTTGAGCGTTTTGTCCCTTCATAGACCCATTGGATCATGGGCCTGCCTTTAATATCAACAAGAGCCTTACCCGGAAAGCGTGTTGAGCTATAACGCGCGGGGATGACGGCAATAATCGTATCCTTTTTATTTTTCATCATACCGGTTGGTCATTAAGATCATGCTCAACAGCTGCTTTTAATCGGTAATTGGCCGGAGGATCCTTTTTTTATTTGGCTTTTGAGGCAACCAGTTCCTTTTTGAAATATTCGATGGTTCTCTTGAGACCTTCGTCAACCGAGACTTTGGGCCGCCAGCCAAGTTTTTCCGATGCAAGGGTAATATCGGGCATACGCTGAGTTGGATCATCCGATGGAAGCGGTTTGTAAACGATCTCCGATTTGGACGCCGTCATGCCGACGATCTTCTTCGCAAAGTCCAGGATCGTGAACTCGTCCGGGTTCCCGATGTTTACCGGGCCGGTGAAGTTTTCACAGTTCATCAGTTTTATCATACCCTCGATCAAATCGTCCACATAACAGAAGGAACGGGTCTGGGAGCCCTTGCCATAGACGGTGATGTCCTCTCCCCTGAGAGCCTGCACGATGAAGTTGCTTACCACACGGCCGTCGTCAGCCAGCATACGGGGGCCGTAGGTGTTGAAAATCCGCATGATCCTGATGTCCACGCGGTTCTGGCGATGGTAATCCATCATCAGGGTCTCGGCAGCGCGTTTGCCTTCGTCATAACAGCTTCTTATACCGATCGGGTTTACATTCCCCCAGTAGCCCTCTTTTTGCGGGTGCACGGCGGGGTCGCCGTAGACTTCCGACGTGGAAGCCAGAAGTATTCTCGCATTGACCCGCTTTGCAATACCAAGCATGTTGAGTGTGCCCAGAATGTTGGTCTTGATGGTCTTGACCGGATTGTACTGATAGTGTATAGGCGAGGCAGGACATGCCAGATGGTAGATCCTGTCCACCTCCAGGAGAATGGGAAGAACAATGTCGTGCCGCACCAGCTCAAAAGAAGGATTTCGCAGAAAATCGGCAACGTTCGTCTTTCTGCCGGTAAAAAAATTATCCAGGCAAAGCACTTCATCCCCGTCCCGAAGCAGTCGTTCGCACAGGTGTGATCCTAAAAAGCCGGCACCGCCGGTCACCAAAACTCTCATTTTTCTCCTTTAAATAATTACGTGAGGACACTGAGCAGCGTGCATAGAGAGCAAATCTTATTCCCCGTTCTTTGCTCTGTAAGCTTGGTCAGGCTGTCGTTATCTTCGCCCTATGCTGTGATAGGTGAACCCCATTTTCCGTAGTTCTGCTTTATTATAGATGTTCCTGCCGTCGAAAATGAGAGGTTTCTTCAAGAGCTTTTTAATTTTTTTGAAATCCGGTGTCCTGAATTCACTCCATTCGGTAACAACCGCAAGCGCATCCGCATCTCGGAGCATTTCATAGTCGTCATCACTGAATTGGATCCTTTTTTTAAAGATCTTACGCGCCTCGTTCATAGCCACCGGATCATGCGCCTTGATTTTCGCACCTGCACGAAGAAGACTGTTTATGATGACGACGGAAGGCGCTTCCCGCATATCGTCGGTGCGAGGTTTGAACGCAAGACCCCAGACGGCGATCGTCTTGCCGGCGAGGGGTTTTGAGGTCTTGGCGACTTTTTTAGCTCCCAGCGCCGCGAAATGTGCAATGATCATATTTGACAACAGCGACTTCTGATGTTCATTCACTGCTTCGACCGCTTTAAGTACCTTTGCTTCAACACCATGGTCTCGAGCAGTTTGGACCAGCGCCTTCACGTCCTTGGGAAAACATGATCCGCCGTACCCCACTCCGGGGAACATAAATTCAAAACCGATCCGTTTGTCATAGCCCATGCCTTTGCGAACGTTGTCGATATCGGCCCCTAAACTGGCACAGATGATCGCCATTTCATTGATAAAGGATATTTTGGTCGCGAGCATGGCATTTGATGCATACTTGGTCATCTCCGCACTCCTGATATCCATAACAAGGGTGCGGTCGCCTTTACGAACGAATGGCGAATACACGTCTTGCATGATTTCCATTGCTCGTGCGCTATCCGTGCCGATTACAACTCGGTCAGGCTTCATAAAATCTTCGATCGCTGAGCCTTCCTTTAAAAACTCAGGATTTGAAACGACGTCAAACGCATGAGAAGTCTTATCTGCTACTGCGGTTTTGACCTTTTCAGCCGTACCGACCGGCACGGTGCTCTTGTTGATAATGACCTTGTAGCCGTTCATGTGCTTGCCTATTTGACGGCTTGCATCAATCACATACTTGAGGTCAGCGGAGCCGTCTTCCCCAGGAGGCGTGCCCACGGCAATGAAGATGATGTCAGATCGTTTGACCGCGGCGGACATGTCCATGGTAAAGGTCAAGCGGTTGTGGGCAACGTTCCGCCTGATAAGCTCTTCCAGTCCCGGCTCGTAGATGGGCACCTTGCCGGAATTAAGCATCTCGATCTTCCGTTCATCAATGTCCATGCAGATGACATCGTTGCCGCTTTCGGCAAGACAAGTGCCTGTCACCAGTCCCACGTAGCCGGTTCCGATTACGGATATTTTCATACTACTCCTTCTCCTTGTTCAAAGCCCGTAGCCCATGGTATAGATTTATGGTCTATCACCGAGAAGTAACAGCTATCGTTTATAAGGCCTTATTATGATCTCTCTTTATATAGTTTTTCTCGATCCACTTTGTGTATTCTCCGCTCCTGACATTCTTTACCCAGTCGGTGTTGTTCAGGTACCAAGCGATCGTATCCTTCAAACCATTTTCAAAATCATGCCTTTGCGTCCATCCTAGTTCGTTCTTGATCTTGTCGCAGTTGATCGCATAGCGGCGGTCATGGCCCGGCCGATCGGTGACGAAGGTGATTAGGTCCTGGTAAGATTGGAGTCCCCCCGACTGATCTATTCGGGGGCGGGATGCGTTCAGCGTTCGGAGTGCGGGATTGTCCTTCGCGGGACAGAGCCGTTCAAGTACGCTGCAGATTTCCCGCACGACTTCAATGTTCTTCTTTTCGCATTCTCCACCGATATTATAGGTTTCGCCTGCGATCCCCTTATTAAGGATCATCCAGATAGCTTCACAATGGTCCTCTACATAAAGCCAGTCCCGTACGTTTTTCCCGTCCCCGTAGACAGGCAAGGGCTTTCCTTCAAGAGCGTTCAGGATGACGAGCGGGATCAGCTTTTCAGGGAAATGACAGGGGCCATAATTATTAGAACAGTTAGAGATGGTGACCGGCAGGCCATAGGTGTGATAATATGCCCTCACCAAGTGGTCCGAGGCTGCCTTGGAAGCTGAGTACGGACTTCTGGGATCATATGATGTTGTTTCATAAAAAAAACCCGTGTCGCCGAGGGAACCGTAAACCTCATCGGTGCTGATATGGTGGAACCGTACGTCCGATCTTCCTGTCCACAGCTGACGGCTTACCTCGATCAGGTTGAACGTGCCGTTTATGTTTGTCTCAACAAAGTCTTTGGGTCCGAAGATGGAGCGGTCGACATGGCTTTCAGCGGCGAAATGGACGATGATATTAATTTTGAATTTTGTGACAACCTGCTTGACCTTTTCATAGTCCAGAATATCACCACGTTCGAAAAAGTAGTTTTTCCCGCCAAATTTCTTTTCAATGTCGATCAGGTTCAGGTGGTTGCCGGCATAGGTCAGTTTGTCGTAATTGACCATCGTGCCCGTGAAGCCCGTTTGTTGAAAAACATATCTGATAAAATTGGAACCGATAAAACCAGCTCCGCCGGTCACCAGGATATTTGCCGATCCCGGGACCAGGTCTTCATTCGCGGTATTACTATTGCCGTTATTCATGAGGCGATGCACCTTCTCGTAAAAAAGATCTTACCGATTCTTCCCAGGAGGGAATATCAACGTTGAGATGGTCCGCGAGCCTGCTGTTGCTCATGGCTGAAAACCTCGGCCTTAGTGCGGGCAGATTGAATGTTTCCATGGTCACGGGCCTTACGAATTTATTCACCCCGATCGTGTGCAGGATCAATTTTGCCCATTCGTACCGCGAGCAGAAACCGCTGTTCGTCAAATGGTATCTACCGGTCACGCCCTGCTCTATCGCTTTAAGGGTAATCTGCACCACCATTCCGGTATAGGTGGGAACCGAAAACTCATCGCAGGCGATCTTGAGATATTCACTGCTTTTTGACCATTCGACAAGTTTGTGAATAAAATTCTGTTTCCCCGCTCCAAACACCCAGCTCAGTCTGAGTACCAGGCATCGGTCCAGTTCTTCCATCACGGCGAGTTCTCCGGCGAGCTTGCTTTTGCCATATTCATTCAACGGATTTACCGGGTCGCTTTCAATGTATAAGCCGCTCTCCTTGAGTCCGTCAAAGACATAATCCGACCCGAAATGCACGAGCATGGCCTTCTGCGACGCGGCAGCCTGAGCGAGGTTCTTCGGGCCTGTTGCGTTTACTGAAAATGCCGTATCCTTGAACTGTTCTGCCTTGTCGACGAGGTTATAGGCAGCACAATTGATGATCACGTCGGGCTTCATCGTCGCAATAAGATCGGCAACCATCTTCTGGTCCGTGATGTCGAGGTGAGACTCATCAGGGGCGCGGAAGTCGATCGACCGCTCTTCAAACCGCTTTATGAACGCCCGGGCCAGTTGCCCGTTTTTGCCTGTTATGAGATACTTCATGCTGTACGTTCAAACGTAAAATTGTTGTCAGCTTCCCGGAGCAGCGGATGGAGCTTGTCCTTACTGGACAAGACCGGGTCTTTGAGAGGCCATGCAATGTTGATGTCCGTGTCATTCCAGATGATCCCCCGGTCTTCAGAAGGCGAATATTCATCCGTGCACTTATACATCACGTCCGCGGCGTCGCTCAAGACCTGAAAACCGTGAGCAAAGCCCGGCGGCACATAGAGCATCAGACGGTTCTCTTCGGTGAGTTCCACGCCAATCCATTTCCCGTAGCAGGGTGAACCTTTCCGGATGTCCACGGCAACGTCATATATCCTGCCGCGCATACACATGACCAATTTTCCCTGAGCCTTAGGGGTCTTCTGATAGTGCAGTCCCCTGAGCACCCCTTTTTCTGATCTCGAATAGTTATCCTGTACCAGATGCCCTTTGATCTCTTCGCGCGCAAAATCAGTGTGTTTATACAGTTCAAAGAAAAACCCCCGGTCATCTCCGAAGACCCGGGGCTGGACCAGCACAAGGCCGGGTATTTCAAGCGATTTGAACTCAAAGGGCATTCGGCACCCCTTGCTCCGCGACCATCTTGAGATAATCGCCATAGGCATTCTTTTTGTAGATCTCAGCAGCCTTAAGCAGTTTCTGCCTGTCGATGTATCCCAATTTGTATGCGATCTCCTCAATGCAGGCCATCTTGAGCCCCTGCCGTTTTTCAATAGTGGCGATAAACTCACCAGCCTCAAGAAGGCTTTCATGAGTTCCCGTATCAAGCCATGCATATCCCCTGCCCAGGAGCTCAACCCTGAGCTGGTCCTTTTCAAGATATGCATTTATGACATCGGTGATTTCGATCTCGCCCCGCCAGGATGGTTTGATCCTTTTGGCGATCCGGACCACATCATTATCAAAGAAGTAAAGGCCTGTCACCGCATACTTTGATTTCGGTTGTTTCGGTTTCTCTTCAACGGAAAGCACCCGCCCCTGCTTGTCGAACTCCACGATGCCATACCGCTCAGGATCTTTCACATAATAACCAAAAACCGTCGCACCGTCGAGTGAATGCACATCATTGACTGCCTTGGTGAGCATCTCCGTGAGGCCGTGTCCAAAAAAGATATTGTCTCCCAACACCAGACAAACGGTGTCGTGACCGATGAATTCCTCTCCGATCAGAAATGCCTCAGCAAGGCCATTCGGATGCGGCTGTTCCTTGTAGGAGAAGCGCAGACCGAGGTCTGAACCATCACCAAAGATGTCTCGAAACCTCGGAAGATCGAGCGGAGTTGAAATGATAAGGATATCGCGGATCCCGGCCAGCATGAGTGTCGAAAGCGGGTAATAAATCATCGGCTTGTCGTAGATCGGGAGAAGCTGCTTGCAGACGCCCCTGGTGATAGGATAGAGCCGAGTCCCGCTGCCGCCTGCCAAGATAATGCCTTTCATGAATCCACTCCTTTTTTGAAGGCTTAACGTACCGAGTATCTGGTAGAAAGTGAAAACCCGCGCCCACAAGGCAC
>JBARBN010000067.1:0-11189 GCA_049793155.1 Nitrospirota bacterium | reverse complement strand
TGTTCGGCTAACGGTTCCTTCCATCAAGGCCCGTAAAGGACTTGCACCTTCGAGTCGCCAGTCAGGCACCGCACCTGACCGGCCTGTACCAAAGTACAGAGCGTCATGCCTGGCATACCAAAAAAAGGCTGAAGGAACGTTCTCCTTCAGCCTTTTTGAAGCATTCTCTGCTATCACGCCTGGACCACGAGCACCGGGCAGGGCGCGAAGCCGATGACCTTTTCCGCCACACTTCCCATGAGAAGCCTGCGGAGGCCGGTCCTGCCGTGCGAGCCGATGACGATCATGTCGGCGTTCTGTTCCTTCGCAAGATTGGTTATCGCCTCATCCGCCTCCGCCTCTCCAACAAAGGTTTCAGCCTTTACTCCTGCCGCTTCGGCCTGCTTTTTTACGTCAGCGACAAAACCCTTTGCTTTACGGACGAGGTCGTCCACGGCTTGGGGCGCCTCGGCGTAATATTCGGAGGGAACATCCACTACCGAGATAATCCTGAGCTCTCCTCCATAGGACTTTGCGAATGAGATGGCGGCCTCCGCAGCCTTGGCGCAATACCTCGATCCGTCGGTCGCAAGCACAATCTTTTTCCATCCCACCGCCGTCCCGTTGGGGACTACCAGCACATCACGCTGCGTGTGGCCAATGACCCTGGCCGTGACGCTGCCGATAAGGGCGCGCTCAATGCGATGAAGCCCGCGCTTCCCCATCACGATCACATCGCAGTTCTCAGCGTCGGCCAGGTCCACGATGCGTTCGTGGACCTCACCTTCTTCGCAGACCGTTTTGACGAGCATCCGCTCGGTCTTGGCGATCTTTTCAACTTCCGCGAGAGCCTCATCGCATGGTTTCCTGAGAGCGGCCCTGATGTCCTTGACGCCAAGAAGCTCGATCTCGCCTTCATACGGAGGGACCACGGAGGTGACCGTTATCCAGCACTTCTCCTCGTTGGCCAGCTTGAACGCCTGATGGAGCGCGTTCCTGCCGGATTCTGAATTGTCGACGGCAACAAGTATCTTCCTATATCTGCTCATGCTCCAGGGCTCCTGATGCCTGCTGAAGTTTCTCGGCCTGTTTCCCCTGCCACATGGCGCGGAGGACGATGAAAGCACCTAGCATCAGTGCGAAGATCATTATCGCAAAACTGGTGGTCTTGAGCAGCTTCACCGTGCTGTCGGCCATCTTATCAATGAGCCCGAGCTGTGCAAGGTACACCGGTACCATGAGTCCGCGGCTGAAGAGAACGATCACCATGATCAGACCCATAACAACCTTGATCATGAAAGGCTTTACATACGTGGTGCCGATGGCGCCGAGCTGGATACCGAAGAGCGAGCCGGCCAGGATGATCATGGCAAGCCGGATGTCCACCAGTCCGTGCATGGCAAATTTGAGCGATCCGCCAAGGCCCATGACAAAGGCGATAACAAGCTCTGTGGCCGAGGCCATGAGACTGGGGGCGCCGAGGACGTAGATCATTGCGGGAACGCCGATGAAACCGCCGACCGCGATCGTTGCCGCCAGCATGCCCGTGGCTAAACCGAGCGGGATGGTGAAGAGCACTGATACACGGGCGTTGATGGCTTTGAAATAAACCATGGTGCCCGGGATGTTGATCGACTGCACCCAAAGCGCCAGTTTTCCCGCCGTTTCCTTTGTGTCCATGTTCCCTGATTTGTAGGTCTTCCAGGCGTCGCGGAGCACGAACCCGCCGACCGTGGCGAGGATTACGACGAACGCCACGCTCACATACAGGTTCGAACCAGCGTCGCCGAAAGCCAATTTAATCTTTTCCTGAATATGGGCGCCGTAGAGGACGCCGGCCTCGGCGGAAATTCCGAGAACAACACCGAGCTTCACGTCAACCTGGCCGTACTTGAAACGCTTGATCGAGCCCACGAGGGCCTTAGGGAACTTGTGGCACATGTTGCTCGCTACCGCGACAAGACCGGGAACGCCCAGGCTCATCATGCCCGGTGTGAGCACAAAGGCCCCGCCTGATCCTATGAATCCGCTCACCAGGCCGCCGACAAAACCGACACCGAACAAATAGAGGATCGTGATGGCATCAAGATTGATGAAATTCGACATGATATCCATGTTACTTTACCTCCTTCTTTTTTCTGGCTGCCTCGATGCCAAGCACAGTCCAGAAACTACCGGTGAATGAACCGTGGAAGTACGAGAAGACAAATGCCATGATGATCGGTAACAGCGCGTACCATCCGCCCTGGGCGAATGTACTGTTGAGCAGGTCCTGCTTGAGCAGGAGGGTCGTATAGAGCGCTAGGGAAATGATGCCCATAACGATCATCGAGCCCACCGGCTTCCTCTTCGTATTGCTTTGTGCCATGATAATTCCTCCTTATTTATTTTATGGTATACAGATGTTTGTTTTCTTGAAGTGTAGGTGTTACTGCGAACTCCGAACTCCCGACTCCCAACTGTTTACGCCCTTGCCCCGTCCATGACTACTACCAGCGGGCATTTCAGATTCTGCCAGAGCTCGGAAAGCGTCTTGTCCCGCTCATTGCAGTCCATGTCAAGGCTTTTCGGGGATTCGATAACCGCGAAGAGGATCTCCTTTTCACTGTCCGTATAATCGATGATCTGCTGTTTGAGACACCCGGTCCTTGGGATCATGCGGTAGAAGATGCCTTCCGCCTCGAGCTCCGACTTGAAGTTCGAAAACAAAGGGTCGACGGAGAGTTCGTTGCTGCCCGGCGACGCAACAGTGAGAATATCGAGATCAGCGCCGATCCTCTTGGAGGTATTCAGTGCATACTTCAGTGTCCCTGTATCTATCCTGCCTTCCTTGAGCGCAAGCAGGACCCTTCGCCCTTCCCTCATCATCGATCTGGCCGTCGCAACCTGACCCTCTTCGGCGAATGTCGCGGCTGCCAGCGCGTTCTCGACGTTCTTCATTATTTTTTTTAAGTTCGTTGCTTCCATGGCAAACCTCGTGTGATCGGTCTCCCTGGTTCTTAATCGGCGCGCAGTTCTTTTCTCGCAGCCGGTCTCTTATAGTCATACTGAGACGGCCGGTCGTTCTTCCTGTCTTCATTCATGATCCGGCGTGCGGTCTCGAACTCGCCTGCTTCCGCGAATGAAACCGCGACCATGGCTGTCTCGAATTTCTTTAGTAAGGTCTTCATCGTTGTCCCCTCCTTTTCCTTTATTTTGTTTCTCTGCTCTATCTCTATTTCAACTCCTGTGCCAAAACGGAAAAACGTGCTAACACCTTGACAATATGCTCTAATTGAATGGCAGCGGCCGGCCAGACCTCATCCATGACTGTTTTATAATGCAATGGCCTTGGCCAGAATGCTCACACTCTGTTGATTTTTATGATTAATTTTGCCTGTTGCATCAAATCTGAAAACGTTGTAAAATGCAACCATCTCAAAACCTCAAAGGGTGCAGCATGAAATTCTTTAATAAATCCGAAAACAGTCACGAGCAATTCATCATTGAAGAGCTGGGCCGGAAGATATCGGAGGCTGCTATGCCGCAGCCTGTACAGAAGATCGCTGAACAGGAACTCAGTCTCCTGACAAGGATCAGCCCCGTCTCTGCCGAGTACACGATAGGCGTCACCTACATCGATTACCTCGTGTCCCTGCCCTGGAATAAAAGGACCACTGACAATCTCGACATTGTCCGCGCCGGACGCATCCTGAATGAAAATCACTACGGTCTGGACAGGATCAAGGAGCGGATCATGGAGCACCTGGCGGTCAAGGTGCTGATGATGAGCAGAAAACCGCGGGTGCTGGTTGTCGACGATGAAGAGATCGCGAGAAAGAACCTTGCGCACATCCTCACCAGGGAAAATTACGAGGTCGTCGCCAGGGCTGACGGAGAAAGCGCTCTTCGGGAATTGGATTTATTGGAATTCGATGTGGTGCTGACCGACCTGCGCATGGGCAAGATCGACGGCATGGATCTGCTGGACCGGGTCAAGATAAAACACGCCGACACGAAAGTAGTGATGATCACGGGGTATGCCACAATCCCCTCGGCCATCGAGGCCATGCGGAAGGGCGCTTTCCACTATCTGTCCAAGCCCTACAAGCTCGATGACGTGCGCGAGACCGTGAAGCGGGCAATCGAACAACGAAACCTCAAGCCCAACACCAAGGGTTCCGTACTCTGTTTCACCGGCCCCCCGGGAACGGGCAAGACATCTCTTGGGGAGTCCATAGCACTCGCCCTCGGCAGAAAGTTTACAAGGATCGCCCTCGGTGGCCTGAAGGATGAGGCCGATATTCGCGGACACCGGCGGACCTACGTGGGCGCCAAGCCCGGACGGGTGATAGAAGAGCTTCGCCGGGTGGAATCCGCCAATCCCGTGATCATGCTCGATGAGCTCGATAAGATAGGACGCGACTTCAAGGGTGATCCCGCTTCAGCCCTGCTGGAGGTGCTCGACCCGGAGCAGAACCGCGCATTCACGGACCACTACCTCGATGTTCCCTTCGACCTTTCGAACGTCATGTTCATCCTGACCGCGAACGTCCTCGACACCATCCCCGCCCCGCTCCGCGACCGCATGGAGGTCATCGAGTTCACCGGCTTCACGCAGGAAGAGAAGGTCCGCATCGCACGGCAGTTCCTCTGCACCAAGCAAATATGCGATAAAGGCCTGTCCCAAAAGCAGGTCGTCTTCACCGATGAGGCAGTGGACAAGATCATCCAGGATTATACGCGCGAGGCCGGCATCCGGAACCTCGAAAGAAAGATCGCCACGATCTGCCGGAAGATCGCCCGCGAGTCGCTCCAGAATATCGGCAAAGAGGAACTCCTGACCATAACCCCCGATTCCGTGGAACGCTACCTTGGAAGGAGAAGGTTCCAGTTCGAAGTGGTCGAGGAGAAGGACCGCGTCGGCGTGGCCACAGGTCTCGTTCGCACCGAGGCCGGCGGCGAGATCATCTTCGTCGAAGCCGCCCAGATGAAGGGCAGCAAGGAACTCATCATCACCGGTTCCCTCGGCGAAGTGATGCGTGAATCCGCCCAGGCAGCCCTCAGTTATATCCGAAGCAACTCCCGTTCCTTCGGAGTCGCCGATGACTTTTTTGAGCACCATGACATTCACATCCACGTTCCGTCCGGAGCGATCCAGAAGGACGGCCCCTCTGCCGGCGTCACCATACTCGCGGCACTCCTGTCGCTCCTGACGAACCGGCCGGCACGACGCGACGTGGCCATGACCGGAGAAATAACGCTGACCGGACGGATCCTCCCTGTCGGAGGCATCCAGGACAAGGTCCTCGCGGCCAGGCGCGCAAAGGTCAAGACCGTGCTCGTGCCCGCCCGGAACCGGGCCGATGTGCAGGAGCTGCCGGAAGACATGAAGAAGGACATCGACATCCGCCTCGTCGACACCGTGAACGAGGTGGTGGATGCGGTGCTGAGCGGTCAACAGGGATGAGCTACACACCAAGCATCAGGCAGAAGATAACCCTCGGCTATTACGCCATCGTCGCCATGATCATCGGACTGTCCGTGTTCACGTTCCTGGAACTGCGATACATCGAGAAGAAGATCATGTTCGGCGAAGCCATATCGGAATTATTCGACACGACGCTCGAGATCAGACGCTTCGAAAAAAATTATTTTCTGTACGAGCAGCAATCGGATTACGACGAGAACATTCAGTACGTGTCCCGGGCCCAGGACATCATCGCCGGCAACATCGCGGGCTTCACTTCGATAGCATCTACCGAGCAGATAGCGGATGTCCAGGCAAGCCTGGAAAAGTACAAGACCTTGATGGATCAATACGAGAAGATCGGCAGACAAAATGCGGCTCGAAAGAACCTGTTTGCCGCGAGGATCCGCATCTCCGGGAAGAACATTATCACCGTAGCAGAGAAGATCTCAAAGACCGAGCGGAAGAACCTTCAACAGATCCTGAGTAGTTCCCGGAATATCCTCCTCATCTCGATCGCGCTCCTCTCCCTCGCGGCGATCGCCGCAGGCCAGATCCTGTCGCGCATGGTGGTAAACCCGCTAAAATCGCTTGAAAAGAGCATGGGGGTGATCGCCGAGGGCGCGTTCGAGCGAATTTCGATCGATTCCAAGGACCGTGAGATCGTCTCGCTCCAGAACGCGTTCAACAAAATGCTGAAAGAGCTCGAACTGCATGAACGGCACCTGATCCAGTCAGAGAAGCTCGCGTCACTCGGCACGCTTCTCTCCGGCGTTGCGCACGAATTGAACAATCCCCTCTCGAACATATCTTCGTCGAATCAGATCCTGATGGAGGAATTCAGGGAGGCCCTGGGAAAACATCCCGACGGGCCTTGTCCCATGGACCCTGACTTCACGCAGGAACTGATCTCCCAGATCAATGAACAGACGGACCGGGCGCGGAACATCGTCCGTTCCCTGCTCGACTTCTCGCGGGACCGGGAGTTCAAAAAAGAGTCGCTATCGCTCAGAAATCTTCTTAACGAGACCATACAGTTCGTGAAGGGACAGGTGCCGACGAAGATTGACATCTCGCTTTCCATCCCCGAGGACATCACGATCTTTGCGGATAAACAGCGGATGCAGCAGGCCTTCTTAAATTTGATCAAGAATGCCCTTGACGCGATCTCACCGGATGAAGGAAAGATCGCCATCAAGGCCGTGAAGCGCAGAGCGATGGACGAAGTCGACAAAAAGGAGACGGACATAGACAACTATCTCAAGTACTGGGGAAAGTGTACGCTGGACCAGGACACCGTCGACATCGAAATACAGGACAGCGGACCCGGGATACCGATCGAGATCATGCCGAAGGTCTTCGACCCCTTTTTCACGACCAAGGATGTCGGCAAAGGCTCCGGGCTCGGACTCTTCATCGTCCACGAGATCATCGAAGAGCATGACGGCTGCATCGCCGTGGACAGCCACCCGGGCAAGGGAACGAGGTTCCTGTTACGGCTGCCCTCAAAGTACAACGCGTAATTTTTACCACCCGGCCGTCCTAAGTTATCATTCCCGAGGTATTTCTCGGGAATCCGGTTTAGAACCATATCCCCGATAGAAACATTCGGGGATGACAGTTTTTAAAAGTAATAAATATTTTCTATCTGTTACCTATAACCCAGATGGTACAAGGAAAGATCAGTCGCTGGGTGAAAAGGTATTCATTCAAGGAGTTCAATGCAAGATCAGGCAAGACTGCTTATCATCGACGATGAACGGATCGCGCTCAAAAACCTCGAGCACGTCATGAAGAAGGAAGGCTACGACGTGACAGGCACGCAGAGCGGTCCGAATGCGCTCAAATTGCTCGATGAGCAGCAGTTCGACGTGGTGCTTACGGACCTGCGTATGGAAAAGGTTGACGGCATGCAGATCCTGAAAAGGACCCGCGAGTTCTACCCGGACACGGAAGTGATCATGATCACCGGCTATGCCACGCTCGACTCGGCCGTCGAGGCTATGAAGCACGGCGCGTTCTACTATATCGCCAAGCCGTTCAGGCTGGAGGAAGTGCGAAAGGTCGTACAGGAGGCGGTGAACAAGGTCCGGCTCAAGACCGAGAACCGCCATCTCCGGGAACAGCTTGAGACCTACCAGGGCAAGGTCAAGATCATCACCCAGGACCCGACCATGCAGAAACTGCTCGACACCGCGCGCCAGATCGCGCCCACGGACTGCAACGTGCTCATCACGGGCGAGAGCGGCACGGGCAAGGAGCTCTTTGCGCGGTTCATCCACCTGAACAGCGGCCGCGGGGGAGGGCCGTTCTTCGCCGTCAACTGCGGCGCCTTTACCGAGGAGCTCCTGTCGAACGAGCTGTTCGGCCACGAAAAAGGCGCCTTCACCGGCGCGAACAACGAGAAAAAAGGGATCATCGAAATGGCCTCGGCCGGCACGCTCTTTCTCGACGAGATCACCGAGATGCCGCCATCGATGCAGGTGAAGCTTCTCCGTGTCATTCAGGAAAAAGAGGTCCTGCGCGTCGGCGGCACCGAATCGCTCAAGGTGGACGTGCGATTCATTGCCGCGACGAACCGGGATATTCACGACTCCATGAAGACCGGCGCCTTCCGGCAGGACCTCTACTTCAGACTGAACGTGGTCTCGATCCGCATCCCGCCTCTTGCGGAGCGCAAGGACGACATCCCCCTGCTCTGCTACTATTTTTTAAAGAAATACACCATGCTGATGAAAAAAGAAGTGGCCGAGATCAAAGAGGACGTGATCGCACTGCTCATGAACTATGACTTTCCGGGGAATGTGCGGGAGCTTGAGAACATCATCGAACGCGGCGTGGCGCTCACGAATGGCGGCGCGATTGAGACCGGTCACCTGCCCGAGGACCTGCGGGAACTCAGCATCAAGACCTTCCGGAAAAAGGAAGGCAGGATACCGTCGCTCGATGAGCAGGAACAGGCATATATCCAGTGGGTGCTCGTCGAGGTCGGCGGCAACAGGACCCTTGCGGCCCAGATACTCGGGATCGATCGCGTCTCGCTCTGGAGAAAGCTGAAGAAGTACGGGCTGGAAGCGGAATGAGGTTCCCCCCCTGTGCGCCGGCGAATCACTTCATTGCCCTTTTGTCAAGATGCTCCTATGACGCTTCCAGATGTTGTTCGAAGATCTCCTCAAATGCCGGTGCGATCTCCTTGAATGCCTTGAGCACCGCAGGATCGAAGTGTCCGGGCTGGGTCCTTCCGTCGCCCTCGGTGATGATCTTGTATGACTTCTCGTGGCCAAAATCCGGCTTGTAGGGTCGTCGGCTCCGCAGGGCGTCATACTGGTCGACGAGCATGACGATCCTCCCCTCAATAGGCGTCTCCTCTCCCTTGAGCCCCCGCGGATAGCCGCCGCCGTCCCACCGCTCATGGTGGTTCAACGCGATGGAGGCAGCCATCTGGATGTTGGGGTAGGCTGATTTGGACAGTATCCTTTCTCCGATGGTCGTGTGTGACTTCATGGTTTCGAATTCTTCCCGGGTCAGCGGCCCCGGCTTCAGCAGGATGCTGTCGGCAATCCCGATCTTCCCGATGTCATGCACCTGGCTGGCAAAGGTTATTGCCTCGATAAAATCCGCGTCCAGGTCCATTCCTTCGGCGAGCCTGCTTGAATAGAACCCTATCCGCGCGATATGGGCGCCCGTGTCCGTATCCCTTAACTCGGCGGCTGACGTCAATTTCTGCACTATTTCATTGCTCATATTTCTGAGTTCCCTGAAGGCCTCGTCAAGCTCCAGCGTCCTTTTCCTGACCTCCTCTTCCAGGTTCTCGTTGTGTCTGAGCAAAAAGTCCTGTGCTGCCTTGATTGCTAGGAGGTTCTTCACCCGTAATGTCAGCTCCGACCGGTCAATGGGCTTTGAAAGGAGCTCGTTCGCGCCGGCCTCAAGGCCCTTCAGCTTCGATTCCCGGTCATGCAATGCCGTGACCATGATGATCGGAGTGCTCGCCGTTTCAAGGCTGGCCTTTATGCGTCTGCACGCCTCGTACCCGTCCATGACCGGCATCATGATGTCGAGGATGATGAGATCGGGCCGGTACTCACTGCTCTTCTGCACCGCTTCCGCGCCGTTGGAAGCCGATTCAATAACGTATCCCATGGAGACGAGCCAGTTGACGAGCAGCTTGACATTCGGTTCTTCATCATCCACGATCAGGATCTTTTCATTGCTCATCTATCAAGCACCTCCCTCACTTTTCTCAAAAGATCTTTAGGGGCAAAGGGCTTGCGTATCACTTCCATCCCCGCCTCGATCTCCATTCTGTTGATCATGTCCATGGTGTACCCGCTCAGAAAGAACGCCCTGACCCCGGGGCTTATTGCCCTGATCTCCTCATACGCCTCTTTCCCGCTCTTCCTCGGCATAATAAGATCGAGAATGACAAGCTGGATGCGGTCTTTGTTCTCACGGTATTTCATAACCGCTTCTTCCCCGTCCTCTGCGATGATGACCGTATAACCGAAGGACTCCAGGACGAGCCTGGCCAGTTTCCTTAATGAGGGATCGTCCTCGGCCACAAAGATTGTCTCCGTGCCGCCCTTTATGTCGCCGGCGGACTCGATCTGTGCGCCGGATGCGCCCTTGTCTTCGATGAGCGGAAGATAGATCTTAAACTCGGTCCCTTTTCCGATTTCGCTGTAGCATTTTATGTAGCCATTGTGCTGTTTTACGATCTCATAGGCGATGGCAAGTCCAAGGCCTGTTCCCTCGCCAATCCCTTTCGTGGTAAAAAAAGGCTCGAAGATCTTCTTTTGTGTTTCAGCATCGATCCCTTTGCCGGTGTCGGTAACGGTAATTGCCGCGTATGCACCGACTTTTCCGTATCTGTAGGCAGCTACATAGTCATCGTCCATGTGCGCGGTTTCCGTTGTGATAATAAGGTGTCCGCCTCTGGGCATGGCGTCCCGCGCGTTCGTTGCCAGGTTCATAAGCACCTGTTCTAACTGCGAACTGTCGGCCATGACCGTCAAGGGCCTGTCGGCAAACCTGACCTTCAGATCGACATCCTCGCCTATGATCCGACTGAGCATCTTCTGGACGCCGGAGATGATCCCGCTCACCTCAACAGGCTTCACCTCCGCGACCTGTTTTCGGCTGAAGAGCAGCAGCCGCTTGGTGAGCACTGCGGCCCGATCGGCCGCGGCGAGCACCTCATTCATCTGTTCCCGCGACGAACTCCCGGGCGCGAAGTCTTCCATCATCATGCCCCCGTACCCCATGATCACGTTCAGGATGTTGTTGAAATCATGTGCCACGCCTCCCGCAAGCTGGCCGATGGCCTCCATCTTCTGCGCGTGCCGAAGTTGACCTTCGAGCCTTCGATGCTCTTCTTCCTTCTGTTTGCGCGCGGTGATGTCCTCATACATGCCCATTATGCCAATGACCCTTCCACCTTTATCGTGCAGCGGCACCTTGGAGGTGCGCAGCCAGATGGTTTGCCCGTCAGGTGTAGTTTGCGGCTCTTCATATCCGATCTTCTGTTTATCGGAATCCATCGTTTGCTTGTCGTCGGCACGATATAGTTCGGCCTGTTCTCGCCAGGCCATCTGAAAGTCATCCTTGCCGATCAAATCCTCCGGGCGCGATAATCCAGCATCGCGCGCAAATGCCGTATTACAGCCAAGATAGCGCAATTCGGCATCCTTCCAGAACACACGTACAGGCGCGTTTTCCACAACGGAGCTGAGTATATTCCGCGATTCGATGATCGCCTCCTCCG
>JBARBN010000066.1:0-34743 GCA_049793155.1 Nitrospirota bacterium | reverse complement strand
CTCTGGCCGTGGATAAGATATATCTTGCTCTCGATTATGTCCGTAGTTACTATTTGTTTCATCACGGCCATCTCCAGCCCAATTGCAAAAGAGAAATTTCCTCTCACCCCAACTCTCTCCCCGAGGGGGCGCGGGAGTAACGACATATGGTTCAATTGAATCAATTGAACCATAAATGGACAGATTTGTCAAGGGGAAATTTTAGGGAGAATTTTGAAAAGAAAGATTCTTCGCAAAGTGTATCCTGAAGTGTTTCAAGCGAGATTCTTCGCTACGCTCAGAATGACAAATATTTACGATCTCTATTTTACTTCAGGCAGGAGAATATTAATTTGAGCTCCGGGGAAACGGGTAAGGTTTTGTTCCTGTTCCCGGCCGCGTGACCAGGTTGGGATAATTGCGAGCCGTGCCGTTCCCGAGCGGATGGAGAGCTTGCCCTGCCATTGCTCGACAAACCGGCGAACCGCGGCCAGGCCGTGTCCCCTGCCCTCGTCCTCGTACCGCGACGCGCCATGAAGCAGTGCCTTATCGATAGCATCGAGGTCTCCTCGCAGTTTGAAACGTCCTGACAGGGATTTTCTGAACCCGATGCCCACGTCCATGACCGCGATCTTTACGACGTTCTTATTCATGTTCTGGAACCGGTACTTCTGGATGCCCACGAACCCCTTGTTCTCACTATGCTCGATGATGTTCTGGCAGACTTCGGAGAGCGCTACGATGAAACGGTTGATCGCCCGGTCATCGTAGCGCAAGTGGGTCGCGAGAATGGCCTGCGCACGGTCTCTCACCGTTCCGACGATGGAGTGGATATCGTTCGAACGTTCGATCGGCGTGATCTCGAGAAGCACATCCGATTCCGGGCTGCGACTTTTTTGATTGGTAGTTTGGCGCAAAGAGTGATCGAGGGAAAAATAACGGCTTGCGTGGGTGAAAAAATCCATCCGTTCGAGATATGCGCATACCTCGCGGGACTTAGGGAGCATGATGGTTTTCTTTACGTCTTCGAGCATGCAGAGCTCGCCGATCTCAAGAAGCCCCAGCATGCCGTAAGGGTCAATAAAGGAAACGTCACGGAGATCGATCTGTTCGGAGGCGATGATGGACTGGAGGGTCTGTTCAAAAGTGTCTTCGGTGAGCTGGTTCATCGGACAATAAAATGCGCCGCAAGCTGGAGCAGAACATTTGCATATATCCCCGCCCCAACATCGTCGAGCATCACGCCAGGGCCGCCGTGGAGTGCCTCTAAGCGTCTGAGAGGCCATGGTTTCAGGATGTCGAACGCTCTGAAGAGCAGAAAGCCGGCGATGATGAAGGACCAGCGCGGTGGGACCATGAACATGGCCGTAAGAAAGCCGGCGATCTCATCGATCACGATCGAGGGGCTGTCCTTGCGGCCGAGGATGATCTCAGCGCGACCGGCGGCCCATATCCCGGCCAGGATTACAAAAACACAAACAGCAAGATACTGCCCCGGAGGCAGTCCCTTCATCCCGAGGTAGAGGAACACTCCGACAACTGTCCCCACCGTGCCGGGGGCGACAGGGGACCTCCCTGCGTAGGCACCCTGCGAAATAAAAAGGATGACCGCTCTCGCTGCCTTGTTCATCTGCCTCTATTCATTGAAATTTTCGCGCATTGTAGCATCAGGATAAGCTTACAGTCAAGGTCTGTTTTGGCGCGAGGTCATGAGATCAGCCATCAAGGATGTACACAATGCGGACAATAGCGTATAATGGATGAAATTTCGAGCTGTGCTGAATGCTGTTTTATGCGCTCAAAGGTCTGGGAATTAAATTGCACTCGTGGGGAAAATTGCAGTAGCTTTTTTTTAATAAAACTGATAAAAATATGCTGAGGCATATAACTTACTTAACAATGGAGGAGCTATGGGAAAAACCGTTTTAAACTTTAAAGGGATGTCCTGCCCCATGCCGGTCATCAAGCTCTCGATGGCAACGAGAAAAGGAACACCCGGCGATGTCTTCGAGGTCGTCTGCGACGACCCGGCGTTCGAACCCGATATCACGGCATGGTGCAGTGAGACCGGAAATACGCTTAACGGCATTGCGAAGTCCGGCAAGGACATCACCGCGACCATCACTAAAAAATAATTTTAAAGGAGGAAGCATGGACCAGAACGACTTGGCAAAAACCGTGCAAGAGATGGAAAGCCGGCTCGCGAAACTCGAAAAGAACAGCCACCAATTGACCATGGTGCTCTTCAGCGGGGACTTCGATAAGGTCTTCGCGGCCTTTATCATAGCGACCGGCGCCCTGGCCATGGGGAAAAAAGTCTCTCTCTTTGTAACCTTCTGGGGGCTCGACGCGATCAAAAAACCGGTCATGAAAACCGCGGGCAGGCAGCTTCTGGAGAAGATGATCCTCTGGATGAGACCCAAAGGCCCGAACAAGCTGGGGACCTCCAAGATGAATTTCGGCGGCATCGGCCCGCGCCTGTTCCGCTACATGATGGGTAAGAAGAACGTCGAATCTCTTCCGTCCCTTATCGGGATGGCGCAGGAAATGGAGATCAAGATCATCGCCTGCCAGATGTCAATGGACGTCATGGGGATTAAAAAAGAGGACCTGCTCGACGGGGTCGAGGTCGGCGGCGTGGCAACGTTCCTGAGCGATTCCTTCGGTTCGAATACGACGCTGTTCATCTAAACTATTGCAGGAGAGGCAGGACCCATGAAAAAGATCGTGTATATTTTGACCCACGACCCCAAGGCGCGAATAGAGCTTGTCTCGAGCGTCTTTGCGCAGGCGTTGACGGCCCTGAGCTTCGGATACGAATGCGAAATGTTCGTCCTGGATAACGGCATCAGGCTGTTCCAGCCGGAATATATAAAAGGTATCAAAGCCGCAACATTCGACCCGCTGACTGAATTGATGCAGCATTATCAGGACATGGGGGGGAAACTCTATGGCTGCAATCCCTCCATCGCCTCCCACGATATCAAGACCGAGAGCGGCATGGTTGGGATCACTGGCTACGTGAATGCGTCACAATTGATTGAAAGTTCGGTGGGTGCCAACGCGGTCTTTACGTATTAATGCGCAGCGCATAAACCTGGAAAAGGCATTTGCCGCGGATTAAGGCGGATAAGATCGGATTTTTTCCCGGAAAGCAGTTCAACCATAGGGTGATCGGCTATAACGGATATTGACTCTATTTTCATCCAATTTTATCCTATGTTAAATCCGATTCTTCCGCGTCTAAATACTCTTTTTAGGTTAAATGGAAAGCCCCGGGATTCCGGGAGGTGGAGCGGAATAGCACGCTGGATGCCCCGCCTATTCTTCGCAGGTGGAGGGGTCCTTGAGAGCGACTCCGCCATTCGCTCCCTGCGGCACGCAGCAGCGTATGGCATCGAAGGCGAGCAGGATCCGTTTTTCCTTCTCAAGCCGGTCCGGCGAGAGCGGTTTGGCAGAGTATTCTGAAAGTATCTGGATGATCCGGTCCCTGACAGGAATAGCGCCGAAACCTTCTCCCACAACCTCGCCTGTCGCAACATCCAGGACCTCCGCGTTCACAGGGTCCGCTACCACCGCAACAGGCACTGGCGGTGATCCGATCAGCCGGGCGGCGGCCACTGCCTGTCGTTCCCGCGAAGAAAGGGAGCCCGCGGAGCACTTGATGACCATGGCCCTCTTCCCCGCGATCGAAATAAGAAAATCCACGGAAGAATGCGCCGTCTCCTGGCCAAGCTTCACCTCGAATACCACCCTCTTCTCAATGTCCTCCGGCAGGTATCCCTTTTTCTCGACCAGCAGAAAGGAGACCATCTTTCTCGCCTCGGATGCCAGGCTCTCGCCATCCTCGAGCTCCTGCTCGAGGATGGACAGGATCTTCTTCTCCCGCACTATGAGTTCATCTTCCATATGCTCCTCTGTGCGCTATTTTTTCTTTCCCGTTTTTTTGGCCGCTGATTTTTTCGTCTTGATCAGTTGACCGGGTGCTTTTTTCACGATCGCGGTCGTCCCCTTTTCGGATGTGGACGCCGGGATCTCGAGCGGCTTCTGGCCCGCGCCAGACAGGATGCCGAGGATGTCCCGTTCGCGCACAAGGACCAGATCCTCATTATCGATGGTATACGTCTGGCCCGCATAGCGCTCATAGATCACCCTGTCACCGGGCTTCACTGATGTGGCGATGTACTTTCGATCTTTTTTCTCGGTCTTCTTCTTTCCGTACTTCTCTTCCTCGTACGCGCCGGGTCCGATCGCCTCAACAACACCTTCCTGCGGCTTTTCCTTCGCGCTATCAGGAATATAGAGCCCTCCCGCGGTCCTCATGGCCGCGTCGGACGGCCGTATAACGGCCCAGTCATTCATCGGTTTCAGCTTCATGGCATTTCTCCTTTATACCCTGTGGAATATTGGTGACGGCATTATACGGTAAAAAAGCACGGCTGTCAAAAGGGAAGAAAAACCCCGGGAGAGCGGCAACATCGATCATCGTTGCGTCTCTGCTGAGAATGACCTTGACATCGGGAATGGTAAAATTGTATAAGAAACGCACTCATGTTGCTCGTCCTGTACGTTCTGCTTTTTGCGGGCCTCAGGCACGAGGAACAAGAAGTACATTTCAGGAGGCAGGGACATGAAAACATTGACGATCGTTGTACTCACCATACTTATTCTGCTGGGTCAGAACGCCACGGCGTTCTCGAAAACAGTCGCGACCCCGGCCCGGGGCGATTTCGAAGTTGATGGTTCGTTCGCTTTTGCCACGGGACCGGACTCTTTTGACGCCGGCTACGGATTCAACTTCGGCGCCGGCTACCTGCTCCGCACGATCGACAGGAACCTCCAGGCGCGGATCGACATTTCATACTATTATTTCTCCTATGATTACGGGACAGGTTTTGGCTCCACCAGTTTGTCCTACACACGCGTGCCCATGACGGTCAGCGGACGGTACTATTTTCCCATCAACACCAAGCTGAAGGCCTTTGCTCAGGCAGGCCTTGAAACGAGCATTGACCACTTTGACTACATCGCCTCAAACGGGTTCAAACAATCCAAAAACGAAGTGAACCTCGGCATTTCGCCAGGCGGAGGCATAGAATTCAATGTGAACCCGAATATCAGCCTCTTCGTCCTCGGCCGCGCACACATCATCTCGGACAGCTATTTCAGCACCCAGTTCGGCTTTGCCTCGCATTTTTAGCGGAGCCGCAACGACAGCAGGGATAGCGAGAATAAATGTTTTTCAACGGCCTTATGGCCTGCAAGGCGCTGCACCTCTTAGTCGCTTGGGTCACGTTGCCCCGGTGAACGCTGAGCCGATCATTTCATCCTTGCTTTCTCGTTTTGCACGCCTTTAATCTCTTGATCAGCTGTTCATACTCCAGCGTATTCAGAACATCTTTTTTCTCCGCCCATCCCCGTCGCGCGACAGAGACCCCGTAGGTCATGAAATCGAACTGGTTCGAGACATGCGTATCGGTGCTGATCGCGAGCAGTACGCCGAATTCCTTCGCCAGTTTGACATGCAAATCATTCAGATCCAGCCGGAGCGGATAGGCGTTCACCTCCATCGCAACGCCGAACTTCGCGGCCTCCTTCAGCACGGCCTCCATGTCGACGGCATAGGCGTCCCGCTCGCCGATAATCCTGCCGGTGGGATGGGCAATGACGCTGACGCAGGGGTTCCGGATCGCGGAAAGGATCCTCCTGGTGATCTGTTCCCGCGTCTGCCCGAACCCCGAGTGTATAGCGGCGACAACAATATCGAGTCCTGCAAGCGCCTCGTCCGGGAGATCGAGCCTGCCGTCCGCCCTGATATCTATTTCGGTGCCTTTGAGGACCCTGAATCCGGTGAGCTTCTCGTTCGCGGCGTCGATGAGCTTGATCTCCGCGGCAAGCCTTTTTTCATCCAGGCCATGCGCAACGCCCAGCCCCTTCGTGTGATCCGTGATCGCGATATACGAGTATCCCTTTTTCTTCGCCGCTCGGACGAGGGTATCGAGATCGTGGCTCCCGTCTGACGCTTTCGTATGAACATGGAGATCGCCCTTGATGTCTTCGAGCCTTACGAGGTCAGGGAGCATTCCCTGCAAAGCCGCCTCGATCTCGCCGTTGTCCTCTCTGAGCTCCGGCGGGATCCAAGGGAGTTTGATCACCTTATACATCTCCTCTTCGGTCTTCCCGCCGATCTTTTTGTCTCCCGGCTCCTTGAACGCGCCGTATTCGTTCAGCTTGAGGCCTGCCCTGACCGCCATCTCCCGGAGCTTGATGTTGTGCTGTTTGCTGCCGGTGAAATACTGGAGCGCTGCGCCGAACGAGTCCTCCTCCACCACGCGCAGGTCCACCTGGATGCCGTCCTCGGTTATGACTGAAGACCTGGTTGGTCCTTGCACAAGCACGCGGCTCACATGCGGGAGCTTCACGAAGGCGTCCATCACCTTCCCGGGATGCCTCGACGTCGTCAGGATATCGATGTCCTTCACCATCTCCTTCATGCGCCGGATACTGCCTGCGACCTCGATCTGGTCCACGGGCGCGGCGTCCTTCAGCCTTCGAATGATGTCCTCGGCCAGGGGAAGTACGCGGCCGAGAGGCCTTCGGTCGGTCCCACGTTTGACAAGCTCGATGCCTTTGAGGATATTCTCCTCGGTCTTCTTCTGGATGCCCGGCAGGCCGGCAAGTCTGCCCTTGCGGACCGCGTCTTCAAGCTCGTCTACGTTTTTGATCTTCAGCTTGTCATAGAATTGCTTCGCCTTTTTCGGACCGAGGCCGGGCACACGCAGGAGATCGAGGACCCCTTCCGGGATCTCCTTCTTCAGCTCTTCATGCCTGGCAACAGAGCCCTTTTCAAGAAACTCGCGGATCTTCCCTATAAGGTCCTTGCCGATGCCCGGGATCGCGGCAAGCTCTTCGTCCGAGAGGGTTGTCACGTCCCTGGACAGGCCGTCGATGTTTTGCGCAGCCCTGCGATAAGCGCGGATGCGAAACACGTTCTCTCCCTTGAGTTCGAGCAGCTCCGCCATTTCGTTGAATATGTGTGCGATCTGTTGGTTTTTCATACGAGAGTTTCAGCAACAGCTGCGTTAATCATAGCGCACTTTTGCGGGGTGTACACACTGTTTTCCCACTCTCTTTTCAGAATTTGTGATAAAATCCACCATAGGTTACCGGCGACGACACTGGTGGTTGTCAGGGGAAAAAATAAGAAGGGATGCCATATGATGGAAACAAAAGATTTTGCAACGGGGTGTCTGACACTGATTGTCTGTGTGATCCTGATCCCTCTTTTTCTGTTTGTCTTTAAATTGACCCTCCTTTTTGCTCTGCTCCTGGCGATCCCGATAGGCATTATCCTAGGGATCACCGTCTTGGGCAGAATTGTAAGATATTTTATTACGGGGAAATAAGAAGCGACATGAGTTCCGTCTTTCACCCTCTCAATGCGAGTGCGTGCCGCTCTTGAGCTCTTCGTGGACGAAAATGATGTGTCCGCGGAGCACATAGAATTGGTCCGCGAACGATGCGGGCACTTTCATCTTATTGACCTCCGCTTCGATCTGGTCTATCCTCCCAAGCAATGCCTCCCGCTCCTCGGACGCCTCGCGCGATATTATGTCCCGTTCGAGCGCAAGCAACTCACGATACCAACGGTAGATGCGCATGCGGATCCGCCATCGATAAAGCGCGGGAATGAGCCGCAGCACCGGGAATAGCACGATGATGGTCGGCACGAAGACCACGAGAACGCGGTTTACCATACTCGCCACCCAGAAGGGAAGGTTCCGGTAGATAAAGCTCTTGCCCGATTTATAGTAACGCAGCGCATCGGCGCTTATGTGGAATTCATGCTCTATCGGGGCCGGAAATTCACCCTGGCGTTTGAACAAACCCGCGTTCCCGTGCACCTCCTGCGCAGCTTCAATCAGCAGATCGGACAACGCGGGATGCAGGTCGGACCGTGCAATGAGTTCGACCGTGGGGCCGATCAGATGGATATCGGCTTGGGGAATGTCCTTTCCAAAGTCGATGGAGCCTTTCGGCAGTTCCAGCTTGTTCAAATAGCCGATACGGCGCGTATAGCCGGCGGCCTGGGTGAAATCAAAAAGCCGGACCTCCGGCGCCAGCAGGAGATTGTGCATGACCTTACGGGACGAAGCGTCTCCCATCATGAAAGCGGCATCAATCCTGCCGTAGAGCAGGGCATCTTCAGCGCCATCCGCATCCAGATCCGACAAGGTAGTCGCGCCGCCGGGTTCAATGCCGTTGGCCTTAAGGAGGGCCAGCGCCAGTATCCGCGTTCCGCTGCCCTCGGGACCAATGGCGAGCCGCAAACCTTTCATTTGGGAAAGCAGGTCCAGGGGCGCCGCACTTCGGTAGAAGATCAGGAGCGGTTGATAGGAGACGCTGCCGAGAGACGCCAGCTTTTCAATATTCTGCCCGTCCGACACGCCGCCCTGAACAAATCCGATATCGACGCGGAACTTGGGATCGGCCAGCCTCCTGAGGTTTTCGAGCGAGCCCTCGGACTTAAGGATCTTCAGGTTCACGCCGTTGCGAGCTAGTATCTTTGCATACCTCTCGGCATTGATCTGGAAAACACTGTCCTCGGGGCCGGCTGTCATGATAATGGTGGAAGGCGGGGCCGAGTAAAAGAACCAGAAGACAGCAAAGAGAATACCCAGGCTGAACACCAGAACAACGCTGAGCGATACCGCGCGGCTAAGCCCGAATAATTCCGCAAAAATCGACTGGAACCGTGTGAACCCTGTTTTGCGATCTGTCTTCATAGGCACTCCTGTGTCCTTCTGCCATTCATGCGACTCTTATAACATCTGGATGCAACACAGACCAGATCCTGATCCTGTTTGCATCCCCTAACGAGAATAACAAAATAACCGGATCTTTCCCCGCGTCCGAATGTTCATGGTTTGTAATACATGAGCTGCCGCGCAAAGGGAGACACGTCGCGGACAAGTCTCCGCTGTTCATCCTGCGTCATAGGCTTGAATGAACCGGCGAATTTCACGTTCTGCTCAAGCTGCACGATGTCGTCGCAGCCGATGACGACGTTGCTCACCGGCTGGGATAGGGCGAAGCGCAGGAACGGTTCCATGCCGGCGTACCCGGGCAGCCTGGAGACGGATCCGCGCGCGTAGACCTTCATACCGATGATCCCCATGTTCTTCTCCCGGGCCAGGGGCAGGACGTTCTCGACAAAGCTCTTATACTGCTGCTCAGCGGGATTGACCGGCATCAACACGGTATCGAAATCAAAAAGCTCGATGCACTTCCTTATGATCGCTGGATCGTGATGGCCGGTAACGCCGATGAACCTCGCTTTCCCCTGCTTTTTTGCCTGGACAAAGGCCTCCAAAGCGCCGCCCGGACCGAAGATGCCGGCGATGTCTTCTTCCTCCCGTACATCATGCACCTGCCAGAGGTCCAGGTGGTCGGTCTTCATATTCGTCAGGGTCTCATGAAGATGGGCAAGCGCCCCTTTTTTGTCACGGTTGTGGGATTTGCTGGCAAGGAAGATCTGTCTCCGCCGCTCTCCGAGCGCCTTGCCGTAATAGGCCTCGCTTCCCGAGTAGGCCCGCGCGGATTCGCAGTAGGTGATGCCCAGGTCCAGCGCCCGGTTGATGAGTGCAGAGGCGTCCTTATCCTGTCCAAAGGTCCTGAGGACCCCTTCACCGCCGAGACCGAGCAGGGAGACACTCTGACCGGTTCTTCCGAGGATACGAGTCGGGATGGCCATGCGGATAGTATAGCACGAGCCGGCTCCGGTCTAGCTACGTTCCGTTCTCAAAAAAAATATTCGACCTTTCCCGGGCTTCAGCCATGCTCGCGCTGGACTGGACCCTGGACGCAAGGAGGTGGCCGAACTTATAGTTCCTCGCGAAATAATGGGTAAACTCCTTAAGCCTGCCCAAGCGGTATTCAGGCCGGTAAAGCTCGAGGTTGTCGATGAAATTGCTATAAACGATCGGCAGCGATACGACCGGAGCATCAATGGAGCATCCGTACACTTCCCGCGCGATCTCGGCAAAAAGCCACGGTCGTATCGCCGCACCACGGCCGATCATCAGACCGTCGGCGTTGGAAATGCGAAGACAATCTTCCGCGTCCCGGACCGAGAAGATCCCGCCATTAGCGATAACGGGGATCTTGAGCCGGCCTTTTACTTTGGCGATCCACTCCCATCTCGGCGTCCTGATAAAAGACTCCTTCTTAAGCCGGGCATGGATCGAGAGCATATCAATGCCTTCGTCTTCAAGCATGGTGCAGAAGTCACTTAATTTCTGCTCGTCCAGATCACTGCCGAGCCGGATCTTCGCCGACAGGGGGAGCGCGGTGCGTTTCCGCGCCTCGGCCACCATTACGCGGACATCCCCGGGCCGTTCCATAAGCATGCCGCCCGCGCCGAACCTGCCGACCGTGACCGCAGGACAGCCCATGTTCAGATCGATAGCATCCGCCTTCAGCTTGTGAAGAACGTTGATGGCCGGAGCCACCTCCTCGTTCGTGGAGATCAGGAGCTGATAGGAAAGCGGTATTCTTGAAACAGTCCTGATAAGGTACGGAGAGAACCGGGGGCTTTCGGTGGGCAGCCTTCTTGCTGCCAGCATTTCCGTTGACAGCAGGCCGACCCCGCCGAAACCGGAGCAGATCTGCCGGAGGGCATTGTGTGAAAGGCCCGCCATTGGCGCCAGGAGCAAAGGCGGTTCGATCGTAAGATCACGGACTTGAATTTTTCGGGCCTGTTTTGTCATATTGTTTTCAGCAATGAATCAAACGTTGAACTGAACCAGATTCTTACCTGGTTCCCCATGCGAAAATTTAGCCGGGCGACCGAGTCCGAGGGTGAAGCATTTCGGACTGTCTGAGCCCGCAGGGCGAGTTTCCGAAATGTACCGAGGACGACCGAGCATGGCGTTAAGAATTTTCGCCGGGTGTCCTTCTTTGGGTCGCCTTTCTTGGGCATGCAAGAAAGGTGACGAAGAAACAGCATAAAAGGGAATCGTTTTTTTGCACATCACTTTCGCGTCCTGGTATTTTTTACCTGACAAGATTTTCCCTTAGAGCTCGACGATCCTCGTACTGATCTCGATCGCCGCCTCGGCGCCCTGGCCCGCGGAAATGATCGCCTGGGAGTGACCCTGGCGGAGAGCTCCCAGGACGAAGAGGCCGGGGATGCTCGATTCGCTTGCGCCCCTCGTCACGATCTTGAATTCCTCTGCGTCGCGCTCAAGGGGGAGGCCCTCGAGATATTGGTCGTTGAGCGAGATCCCGCCCCACCCCAGGATGACCTCACAGGGGATGACTCGGCCGTCGCTGAGCCGCACTCCCTCGAGGGTCTTCTCTCCGAGAAGCTCTTCCGGCCGCCCTTCGACCAGGCCGATCCCCTCCTCCTCGAGCAGAGACCGGTACACCGGAGCCGGAGAGAACCCGTGCGCAAGGAAAGTCACGTCGCTGGTGAACATCCGCTTCATGCCGACGCTGCTGCGGACCCCGTTGATGGTGCGGTCAATGACCAGCAGCTTTTTGCCGGTGGTATGATAGCCGTCGCAGATCATGCAGGTAAAGTAGGAGGTACCGAAGAAGCGCAGGAGGTTCTTGAAGGGGGCAAGGGTCTCCCGGGCCCCTGAGGCGGCGATGACGAAACGGGAGCGATAGGTCTTCCCCTCGGCCTGCACCTCGAAGTGCCCCTCTTGTACCGTGACGCGCTCCACCTTGGCGTTCGCCACGGCAACGCCGAAGCTCTTCGCCTGGGCAATGCCGGTTTCCAGGAGGTCCGGGCCCGAGACAACACGAAGACCGAGATAGTTCTCGATGTGCTTCGCGTGGTAAGTCCGACCCCCGGGACTGTGGAAAAGCATTGAGCGAAAGTTATAGCGGCCGATGTGAATGCAGGCCTGCAGGCCCCCCGGTCCCGCCCCGATGACGATACAATCGAAGAGTGTCTCGCCGTCTGTGCCGCCCGCTTGTTCCATAAAACCTCCTCCCGGCCTTTCAGGCTGCGCGACCTGACTTTGTCAGGCCGCTCTGATAAGCATCCTTTATGGCGGTCCTCGACAAATAGTCCTTCAACATTTGAGAATATCGTAAAAAGTCGAATTTAACCACAGAGCCGCAGTAGCCATCAAAAGAAAAGCGGTCATTAGGGAAACACGCCGAGGACACCTCTTTATCTTTAAGGTTCTTTTTTCTCAGCGTCTCGGCGCTGGATTTTAACTTCTTACGACTTGATCGCATTTACATGTTACAAATTAGCAAATAACCGTTTCAATTTCAAGCATATTCATCGTCTCCTGCTCCGCATAAAAAATCGTATCGCTGATCTTTTCCGCGATCTCAGGAAAAAACTCACTGACGGGCCTCAAACGAAATTGTGGTATAATAAGGATAGAAACAGACTTCTTTCGTCCGGTTAAGGAAATGAGTTGCCGAAGAGGAGAAATTATGAACAGGATAGAAAATAAAAAAACGATTGCCGACACTGCAAAATTGTTTGAGGAGGAAGTGCTTGAGTTGAAACCGGATATTCCCAGAAAAGAGCTTTGCGATATGGTCGATGAGTATATCTACTATCAGTCGGACGACGTTAGTAAAGAAGAGGCGCACACAGTGGTCGATGTAACCTGCAGATCGGCCCCGAAACCGGCCCCAAAACGAAAATGAGGAACGCTTTCCCTGAGCCTTTATTGAAACTCCGAGGCACCTCCTCGTGAGCCCACGCGTATCACACTGTCCCTGAACTTTGAGACCCCCGGATTTTCATTGTCAACGCACCTTGCTTTTTTCGGCAGCCGATGGTATTGTTACGCCATTCCGGCGCGCCGCAGAGAGGTAAGGCTTTAAACTTATGAGAAGGAAAGCAGCGTATGCACTTGTTCTTTTTGTCTTAACCTTGCTGTTTGTTCCTGTCGTTTTCAGTCCTCTTTCCGCGGCCGGGAAAACAAAATGCCTTTCGTGCCACAAGAAATTGACCAAGGGGAAGTTTGTGCATCAGGCCCTTCAGATGGGGTGTCCTGCGTGTCACTCGGCGATCAATGCCGGGAGCGCGCCGCACAGTAAAACGAACACCATTGTGCACGGCCTTTCATCGGATCAGCCTGATCTCTGCTACGGGTGTCACGACCAGGGGATGTTTGCAAAGACAAACGTTCATCCGGCAGTGAGCATGGGCTGCACCGGTTGTCATGACCCGCACTCATCAAAGAATGAGAAATTGCTGAAAATGAAGGTTCCGGAGTTATGCTTTTCCTGCCACGACAAGGCCGATTTTACCCGAAAGGTTGTCCATCCGCCTGTGGCCGCGGGCGACTGCTTGACCTGCCATTCTCCCCACGCATCCGACGAGATGGCGCTGCTCCTGAAAAATAAGGTCGCCCTGTGCCTCGACTGTCATCCCGATGCCGTACACGGGCAGCACGCACCGTCCCGCCAGCCGCCCATAAGCGAGCAGGCAACCGAAAAAACCGGGGGGCCGGTCTTGCAAGACCCCGCGCGACCGGGAAAACCATTTTATTGCGGAAGCTGCCACAACCCTCACAGTGCCGATAATTCTTATTTGTTCAGATTCAAGGCGAAATCTTCAGGGGCTCTCTGCAGTAACTGCCACAAAATGTAACGCGGTTTCAGGAAATGCCGCCATTCCCGCGGCCGAAAACCCCGGCATTACCGGCAATACTCCCTCTCGCAGCGAGTGCAATTCTCCCCGTCGTCCGTTTCCGCGTCAAAGGGATCGCCTTTCCGCTACTGCGCGTATTTCATATTGCAATCATTACCGTAACCGAGTTAGCATATTTTCACTGCAATGCAATTTATTTTTCATCAAGAGGTTGTCCCGTAATGACCGGGAAAGTTCGTTTCCGACAGAGGACCCTCGCATTGGCCGGGTCTTTCGCTCTTATTATCGCATTCTGCGTGATCCTGCCTTTATCGTCCCCTATCGCCGCGGCACCAAACATCGGCGGCTCCGGGGTTCCGGATTTTCTGCGCGACCCTATTTACCGTATCCCGCTCCGGGTGCACGTGGGAGAGAGCGGACGAAGCCCTGAAGATTTCAGGGCGATCATCGGGGAGATCAACAATATCTGGCTGCCGCAGGCGGGAATCTGCTTCGAGATGCAGATCGTACAGGACGACAAGCTGATTGATCAAGGCATGGACATCTGGTTTCTGCCGGTCCTGCCCGGAGGGTCCAGCCTGAACGGCTACTTTCGGGACGCGCACAATATTCGAGTGCGGGACACACCCGTTTTGGGACAGGCCCCGCACCCCGCGCACCATCCGGCCGCGCGCACCGCCGCGCATGAGCTTGGTCATGGCCTGTCCCTCCAGCACCGCCAGGATTCTGATGATAATCTCATGCGGTCCAAGACGTTTGGATGGCAGCTGAACCTGAGGGAAGTCCTGAAAGCGCGCAGCGCAGCTCAAGAGAAGGCCTTGAAGGACACAGCTCCGAGAAAATGCTCTGAGCCCGGGATAGCGCCTCCTCCGCAAACTTCCGGTGTCTCAGCAATGCCGATAAACTCTCAGCACCTCGACCGAAACCAATGAGGGGAAGGCCTGTGAAAACGCGGATCCCTTATTTATTACATGTGGTGCCCGTGACCCATGGGCATGGCAGCGGCTCCCTGGAGAGTCATGGATACCTGCTTTTCTCCTGATTTCTGAAAGATCAGCGTCATGTTGAGCTGAGCGCCTTCCTTTATGGTCTTGGGCATATCCTCGATCATAATGTGGCTGCTGCCCATCTTCAATTCCAACTTGCCTTTCGCCGGGATCTTCATGCTGTCTGCAGTCACCATGCGCTCGCCCTGCATAAGATGAAACATCGCTTTTGCGCCCGGTATGTCGGTCTTTACACCGGTGAGCGTATCCGTCCCGCCCTGGTTCGCAATATTCATGGTCACCATGGCTTCGCCCACCACAGCGGGAGACAACTCGGCCTTCGCGCCGTCGATGCTGATCTGCGGCGGCCCTCCCTGGCACGCAGCAAGCATGATGGTTGCAACAAAAACGCTCATTGCGAGAAACTCGAACTTCCCCCTCATTCCTTTTGTTTTCATGATACCCTCCTTATTAGTCTTTCTTTGAAGTTCCGAAAAGTCTTGTCGAAGAAGACGACCTTCTGCATGGGTCACTCTCAAAAAGCGATACCGACCGACAGCGCCAGGAAAGCGTAATAGCTGATCTCTGTGTCCTTGCTGCACTCTGTTCCGACCAGGGACGCGGGAGCCGTATATTCGCATGAGGCGGACTTGAAGAATTTACCGAAATGCGCCTCGGGCATGATCGAGACTGACGAAGAGCCGATCGGGAATCGCCAGCCGATATCCAGATCCGCCCTGATGGCCTTGAAGTCTCCTTTGCCCTGCGACTCGGATGTCTTGTCCTTGTCATCGGTGAACGACCAGTTCGACTTCCAGTACCCCACTGCCCCGCCGAAAAATAACCCCTTCATGCCGCCGGAGGGATAGTAACGCAAACCGATGTCGCCGCCCCTCAGCCTCCCTTTTTCCACATAGTTGCCATCGTCGAACTTGTAGTCCACACCGCTGCCCCTTCCGAGGACCGCGAGCTTCGGGCCGAGCATATGCTCGTACTCAACAAAGGCGACGGTTGCCTTACAGTGCGGCAGGATATGTGACGCCGCTCCAACGCCGAGATTGACGGAGTTCCCGGGTTCGGCAAATACGGTCCCCGGGGATATCATCCCCGCCGCCATAGCGACAACAAACAGAAATAACACCAGTGGTCTTTTCATACCGCCCCCTTTTCCCTATCAGGTGACTTTTGTATGACTGTCGCAGCAGAATAATTATTCTCGTAGGCGCTGTTACTATAATAGCACGCCGCAAACCAATTGTTACTACGGCGTCAGCTTCGGGATCATGAAGGTAATCAAATTCCTCCTGGAAAGTTTCATAGTTATAAATGGGAAGATCGGTTCACACGAAGGCGGGAGTCAGGGAGGCAGTCGACAATACCAGGGATAACTTCTGCAAAAGGCTGCCCCGGCATTTCCCCTTCACTTGAGGTCCGCCGGTTTGACCACCGTCTTGTCCCCCCGGGCTGGAGCAGCGGCCCGCGGCTTTCCCTGCCGCCCGGGTTTTATTTCCTTCGTGCTTTTCTCGGCAGGCATGGCAACGGGCGCCGGCTCAGGAGCCGTCTGTTGTTCTTTTGTGATCCGTATGATCTTCGGGTCTTCGACGAATGGCGTGTACTTCGGGAGAGTAAATTCGATAGTGTCCTTTTCGTTCACCAGAAGGCTGACTTCATCGACCTTCTTATCGAATGTTGCCAGCAGCGCGCCTTCCGGTGTATTCACGGTCAAAAGAAGAACTTTCTCCTTTTTCTGCTTTGCCGTAACTGTCCCTTTGACCACGGTTGCTTTTCCCATGACCCACTCGGGGATGTAAGGCCGCACGTAGTCAGGCAGGAAGATCGTGCCCGCGATACCCAGTAGCAATCCGAAAAAGAAAATAAGCATGCGAGATGACTTATTCATGAAGCGGCCCCCTGATTAATTTGAAACATAGGTCATATATTTACGGTGTTTTCTGTTTTAAATAATGCACATCAAGCTTGCTGTTAGAATATGATAAAATGTGGCTAATTGCAAGAATATTGAGCACGTGGCAGATAAAAGAAGCTCTATTTACATTTGGCAGAATTGACTCCCCCGGCCGGGGATGATAGTATTGACTTTATACGCTGTCAAATCGATTCGTGTCATCAATGCATCGCGGAGATTTCTCATGGCCGTTCTTGAAGCACAAGACATATCCAAGACCTACGTTGCCGGAAGCAGGAGGCTCTCCGTGCTCGACCGCGTCTCCCTATCGGTCGCCGAAGGCGAATTTCTCGTCGTGCAGGGAGAGAGCGGCAGCGGCAAGTCGACCCTGCTCTCCATTCTCTCGGGGCTTGACACGGTCGACGAAGGCAGGGTCCTCATCGAGGGAAGGGACATTACCAATCTGGCCGAGGACGAACTGGCCCCGCTCAGGAACAGCAGCTTCGGCTTCGTGTTCCAGTCCTACCACCTCGTGCCTTCTCTCACCGCGCTGGAAAACGTCATGTTCCCGGCCGAACTGCGCGGCGACCAACAGGCCCGGGGAAAGGCCGAACAGCTCCTCACGCGGGTTGGGCTTTCAGACCGGGCCGCAAGTTTCCCCCATCAACTTTCGGGCGGAGAAAAGCAGCGCTGCGCCATCTGCCGCGCACTGATCAACGAACCGCGCATTATTTTCGCCGATGAACCCACGGGCAATCTTGATTCAATAAACGGCAAAGCCGTGCTGGACCTGCTCCTGGAGCTCCACCGCGAAAAGGGCGCGACCCTGGTCCTGGTCACGCACAGCATGAGCATTGCGGCAAAGGCGGGCCGGGTGGTCCTGCTCCGGGACGGAAGGATCGAAGCGGTGCGCTCCGATGCTTAATCTTCATCTTGTCCGGCGCCAGATCGCGGGCTCGCGCCACCAGGCCGTCGTCTTCGTGCTGTGCGTCGCCCTCTCCCTCGTGACCCTGGTCTCGCTTTCCGCATTCAGCCGGAGCGTGCACACGACGTTCCTGAAGGACGCCCGCGCGCTGCACGCCGCGGACATCATCATCCATTCCCATGTCCCCCTCTCCTCCCCGCTCATAAACGAGCTGTCGGCCCTTTCAAGGCAGGGCCGGATCGAAACGGCACGCGTTTACGAATTCTACTCCGTGGTGCGGGCCATACGGGGCCGTTCCGATGCGGCGCGGCAAGATGAGAGCGAACGGCCGGACACGCTTCTTTCAAATCTGAAGGTGGTCGAACCCGGCTACCCCTTCTACGGAACGCTTGTCCTCGCATCAGGAAGGCCATTTGGCGAGGTACTGACCCCGGGAGGCATTGTTGTGGAACAGACGCTCCTGGAGCGTCTTTCGCTAAAACCGGGCGACCGGCTCAAAATCGGGGACGCCGTGTTCGTGATCAAGGACGTGGTGCTGCAGGAGCCGGACCGGCCGGTCAATTTTTTCTCGCTCGGCCCGCGCATCTTCATCTCCAGCAGCGACCTCGCGTCCCTCGACCTCGTAGGCAAAGGGAGCCGCGTGAACTACCTGGTCCTTGCCCGGGTGGGGAATCAGGCGGACCTGGAACGGATCGCAAAACAGCTCCGATCGGCATCGAATAAAGACATGGAACGGGTAGATACCTTCCGGACTGCGGAATCCGGCGTCAAAAGGTTCTTTGACAACTTTCTTTTTTTCCTGAACCTGATCGGGATCTTTACCCTGCTTCTGGCCGGGATCGGCATTCAAAGCTCCCTCACGGCCTTTCTCCGGGAACAGGAGCGTACCATTGCGATCATGAAGGCGATCGGCGCCCGGGGCCGGTTCATCGTCCTGCACTACTCTGCTGTGGTCTTTTTCCTCGGTCTCGCGGGCACGGTCCTGGGTCTCGCGGGGGGCATCCTCCTGGAAAGGGTCCTTCTTGCCCTGTTCCAGGGCCTGCTTCCGACAGGCATCGAGCCCGGCATCTCCGTCGCATCGATGCTGGAGGGTCTTGTCCTCGGCAGCGTGGTGGTGGCGCTCTTCACCCTGCATCCGCTGCTGCGCCTTCTGGAGGTGCGGCCGCGCGCCATCTTCGGCAAGACCGATCAGCCGGGGCAAGGCCGCCTTCCCTGGCTTTTCATCCTGGCAAATTTCTTCTTTTTCTCAGGCATGGTCATATGGAGGCTGCGGGAGATCAGGATGGGCGCGTACTTCGTTCTCGGCCTGGGTCTTCTCATCACGATCTCGTTTGCGTGCGCTGATGTTCTTCTGCGCGTCCTGAAAAGACTGCCGGTGGGAAACCTCGTATTTCGCCAGGCGCTCAAGGGACTGTTCCGTCCCGGCAACGCTACACGCGCGATCATCGTCACCCTGACCGCGTCACTCACGGTGATCTCATCGCTCACGCTCGTGCAGAGAAACCTCGATGAGACCTTTGTCCTTTCCTATCCTCCTGACGCGCCGAACCTTTTTTTCGTCGATATCCAGCCATCGCAGAAGGATAGCTTCGCACAGTCGCTCGGGATGGACGCGATCTTCTATCCCGTGGTACGGGGCACGGTGGTCTCCGTGAACAGCGAGCAGATCGACCGCGAACAGGAAAGCAAAAAGCGGGGCGACAACCTCGGCCGGGAGTTCAACCTCACGTACCGCGACCATCTTCTGGATGATGAAAGGATCGTGGCAGGCAAGGGCCTCTTCAGGAGCGACTGGACGGATACGCAGGTATCGGTCCTGGACACGGTGGCCAAAATGCGGGACATGAAGATCGGCGATACGATCGTGCTGCGCATCCAGGGGATACCCATCACGGCCCGGATCTCGAGTATCCGGACGCGGACGCACGCGTCGATCCAGCCCTTCTTCTATTTTGTCTTTCAGGAGGCGGCGCTCAAGGACGCGCCCCAGACGCTGTTCACGGCTGTCCGCATCGAAAAGGGGCTCGTCCCCGCGCTCCAGAACAGAATGGCCACCCGCTTCCCGAACGTCAGCATCATCGACGTGACAGAGACGATCTCCGTATTCTCGAGGATCATGACTAGGCTTTCGCGGATCGTCAATTTCTTCACGCTGTTTTCCGTTGCGGCCGGCGTGCTTATCATCGTGAGTTCCGTGTTCGCGACCCGCTACGCGCGGGTCCAGGAGGCGGTCTTCTTCACCATCCTCGGCGCGCGGCCGCGCTTCGTGCTCGCCGTGTTCGCGGCGGAAAACCTGCTTATCGGGCTCGCGAGCGGCCTCCTCGCCGTCGTCCTGTCCCAGACAACGACGTTTATCATTTGCAAATACGCCCTCGACGTACCCTACTCGTCTTTTATCGGGAAGAACCTCGCGATCGTTTCCCTTACCGTGATCGTTGTCATTGCCGCGGGTCTGGGGGCCTCGGTCCCGGCCCTTCACCAGAAGCCCGCTGCCTTTCTGCGGGAGCAGACGGAGGAGTGAGGGGAAACAAAGTTCGGAGTTCGGAGTTCGGAGTTCGGAGTTTGGAGTTTGGAGTTCAGGGAGCTCGTCATGAAGAAACAAATCAGGCTTGAAGCTTTCATTGCCGTCGTTATCTTGCTGGCGCAGGTTTTTGGATGTGAACAAAAGAAGGAGACAGCGGCCGTGCCGCAGCACGACCAGGCCGCCTACGACGGCACCATCGTCGCGATGGGCGACAGTCTTACCGCGGGTCTCGGCGTGAACGAGAGTGACGCCTATCCCGCGCAGCTGGAGCGAAAGCTTCAGGCTGCGGGACTTCACTGGAGGGTCGTGAACGCCGGTATCAGCGGCGAGACAAGCAGCGGTGCGCTCTCGCGCATCAACTGGGTGCTGAAGCTCAAACCCGACATTGTGGTCCTGGAAACCGGGGCCAATGACGGCCTGCGCGGCATCGACCCGCGCGTGACGCAAAGAAATATCGACGAAACGCTCCGCATCCTAAAGAAGAACAATGTCCTGGTGGTGCTCGTGGGCATGCGGATGGTCAGAAATCTCGGGGCCGAATATACCGATGCGTTCCACGCCCTCTATCCCCACTTGGCCGCAAAACACGACGTGCCCCTCGTTCCCTTTTTTCTTCAGGGGGTGGCTGGCGAGCCGTCCCTCAACCAGCAGGACGGCATCCATCCCACCGCAGAGGGATACCGTGTCATCACCGGGAAAATCTACCCGTATATTCTCCAGGCGATCAGGAGTTACCGAGAACGCAATACCGTAACCTCTTGAATCGTTCAATAAGAAGCCAACCGATAAAGGCATACTGCACGACGGGAACGACATAAAAGCGATTATTCAATACAAACACAGCTGAAGCTTTGATATAATTCAATCATATGCCTCGGCCCTAAATCTCATAATTTTAGGAAAGGTCATTATGTCGATCAAGAATCTCGATGCCTTTTTTGATCCCCGCAGGATAGCGGTTCTCGGTGCAAGTGAAGACAAGAAGGCATTGGGATACTATGTCTTCAGAAATCTCATCGGGAAGGGATTCAAAGGGGTGGTTTTCCCTGTAAATTCCAGCAGTGAGGCGATACAGGGGGTCGAGGCATATCGGAATATCAATGCCATACCGCATTCGATCGATCTGGCGATCATAACGCTCCCCCCTGAAGAGCTCTCTACGGCCCTTGACGAATGCGGGCAAAAGGGTGTGAAGGGGGTTGTGATCGCGACCCCCGACTTTGAACAAAAGACCGACAACGCGCTTCTGATCGAAGAGCAGATCAGGAAGATCTCGCAGATCTACGGTTTCAGGGTCCTGGGGCCCAATTCACTCGGCTTTTTGAGGCCGGGGAAGAACCTCAATGCGAGCCTCTTTCCCTCTATTCCCCCAAGAGGGAACATCGCCTTTATTTCCCAGAGCGGCATCTTTTCCGCGGCATTTCTTGAACGGGCAATGAGCAAAAAGACGGGCCTCAGTTACTTCATTTCGCTCGGTAAAAACCTGGATATCGATGTATCTGATCTGATCGATTTTCTCGGGATAGACCCCGAAACAAGGGCGATCATCCTCTACGTGAGAAATATCGGCGACGGCAGGAAATTCATGACCGCGGTGAGGAGCTTTGCGAACAGTAAACCGATCGTGGTGGTAAGGACGGGGAAATACGATATTTCAAGTAAAGCTGAGCTCACCCATTCGGGGCTCCTCGCCGGTGAGGACAAGCTCTACGAAGCTGCTTTTAAGCGAGCAGGCGCGGTGAGGGTGCATGAAATGCTTGATCTCTTCTATATCACGGAGACCCTTTCAAAACAGCAGCGTCCGAAGGGAAAACGATTGGCGATCGTTTCCAATGCCGGGGGGCCGGCTTCAATGGCGATCGATGCCCTCTTGCGCATGGGGGGACAGGTGGGGATCCTGAGCGAGGAAACCGCCGCTCTCATGAAAAAAAATCTTCCCATCAAGGGAGGCATCATCAACCCGGTAAATCTCTTCCCCGATGCATCACCGGCAGACTTTGAAAAGGCAGTCGAAGGCTGTCTGAATGACAGCGGCGTAGACGGCGTGCTTGTGGTGTATGTGCCGCATCCCTGCATCGAATCCAAAAACATTGCCTTCGCAGTAACTTCTGCCGCGATGACGGTTCCGAAGGTACCTCTGTTCGTTGCGCTTCTCGGGGATGAGCTTCTGCAGGGGGCGAGGCAATTCTTTAACAAGACGGATATCCCGACGTTCGTTACCCCGGAACAGGCGGTGAGGAGCTTCATGTTCATGTATCGGTATGACTACAATTTGAAACTTCTTCAGGAGACCCCTGAGGCGATCCTCAAGGACTTCGTTCCCGACGCCGAAAAGACGAGGGGGATCATAGAAACGGCGATCAGAGAGAACAGGCGGGTGCTCCATTTGACCGAGGTAAAAGAGATCCTCGATGCATATGGAATTCCGATCGTGGAGACCGTAAGGACCACGTGTGAGGACGATTGCGTCGACATAGCCGGGAAGATCGGTTATCCCGTTGTGCTGAAGATCGATTCGGAGACGATAATTCACAAGCTTGAAGAGGACGGCGTGCAGTTGAACCTCAGAGACGAGAAATCCGTGAGGGAGGCCTGCAGATCCCTCCACGCCCTCGCCCGATCGCATGGAGATGCCAGGGCCTATGTGATCGTTCAGCCGATGGTGATCAGACATGGCTATGAGCTGGCGATAGGCGCGAAAAAAGACCCGAGTTTCGGCTCCGCGATACTCTTCGGGACCGGGGGCGACCTCCTCGAGGCGATGAATGACTATGCCATAGGGCTCCCGCCCCTCAATCAGACGCTCGCGAGACGCATGATGGAGGATACAAAGATCTATCAGTATCTTCACGGACTGCCCGACTTTCAGCAGGTACTGGGACAGCTCGAGGAGATACTCGTGAGGTTCTCCCAGCTCATTATTGACTTCCATCAAATAAAGGAGATCGACATCAATCCCTTCCTCCTTTCAAAAAAAGAAGTGATCGCCCTGGACGCGGAGATCATCCTCGAGGAAGGAGCGGTGATCAATACGGGATCGCTCATAGCCGATCTTTGTCCCCCTCATCTTTCCATATGCCCCTATCCCTATCAATATGCCATCGAGAGGACGCTGGAAGACGGGATGGTCTGCTGCATACGTCCCATACGGGCCGAAGACGAACCCCTCATCTATGCCCTTTTCAAATCTCTGTCGGATGAGACCATTGTTTACCGTTTCGGCCATACCCTGGTCCATATGCCGCATGAGAGAATGGGGAGGTACTGTCAGATCGATTACGATCGCGAGTTGGCTTTTGTCGGGGTCACCCCTGATAAGCAAAAGATCATTGGCGACGTCAGAATAAGCAAACTGCCCGATCTTGAGAGCGCAGAACTTTCGATCCTGATCTCGGACGAATTTCAGGGCAAAGGAATCGGCAATATTCTCATGGAGTACAGTATAGGAATCGCCAAGGAAATAGGATTGAAGTCGCTTTGGATGGAAATTCTGAAGAACAACCGCCGGATGCTGGCGCTGGGTCAGAAATTCGGCTTCAAGCAGGCATATGACGATGAAGATATGGTGAGGGTCGTACTCCAGCTCTAAAGAAAGGATCGGCAAGGACCGGTATTTCCGGTCCCAAACCGGCCGGGTCCAGGCTTCGAATGTTACTCCCCCGCCGAAAGTTCCAAAATAAGACACGAAAACACGGCTGTGGTAATTAACTCTCTGCTCAGGGTCCTTTTTATCATTCTGTTAAATTGGAACCAAAGATCGGCACATTCAGGCAAGGCAAAACACACTTTCAATGAAGGCCTTCAAACGTAAACTTACCAGCAGTTTGCTCGATAAATTTTCTCATCTTTTCCTGATAAACAACCTCGGCAAGCGCTGTTTCTATAGCCTCGGTCTCCGTTTTGGTACCGAGTATCTTCTGGGCACTCTTGATCATTGCTTCATTCAGCCTGAAATTTTTGGCAATCTTCTTCGTTGCGCGCTGCATGGCTTCCTCCCTTGTACTTGTATATACAATTTACTCAATTGTAGTTACATATCAAGAAAAACCTGCGGCCTAGTCCGCAGGTAAAGACCATACCTGATCGGGTTATATGACCGAGACAACTTAGTCTTTCAGTTGTCGACATTTCCCAGACACTCGTAGATACCCACCGGCTGCCAATTAAGGCTTTGGGCGAGTGCTGCCATCTCCTGGGAGATGGGCGCTTCGGGTGTTGCTGCGGTGTCCTCGGGACTTACGACTTTGTTGCCGCCTTTGTACGCCGGGATGATGGGAGGATCTGAATTCGGTTCTTGAGCCGGATAGTTGAGATGTTTATACGGAAGAGTTCCAAGAATCGGCCGTTTCTTTTTCGGCAGCAAGCTATCAAGAAGCTTCTTAAGACTGTTGACTTTCTTCTGAATACCCTCTCCTGACACCTGACTACTCGAGGGTAATCCATCGATGATGACCAAATACTCCATCAGCGCCTTCTTATATCCTTCGGTCATGGCTTGTTGTCGCTCCACTGCCTTTGATCCGAGAGACTTGACCTTCTCATCGCGGAGTTTGAATCGTTCCTCAAGAAGCAGCTCAACTACTCTGATGTTCTCAGCCGCGGACTTCATTTGGATTAATTCTGATGATACAGAAGCGCCTGACAGAAGTTTTTTTTGGATGGAGGTGGCGATCGTCCTGCTCCGATCAAGTCCGGACTGAAGGTCCGTCTCGAGGTCGCCCTCGAACGCATAGCCGCTGAATGGCGCAAGGAAAACGGAAAGAACCATAATGATATACAAACGGGTGTCTTTCCCGGAAGGACGGGTGGAATTGAAGAATTTGGACAACGCACAACGCACGTCAGCACATCTCATCAGCACCCTCCGGGATACGGAATCTGAGTTTCTTATATAAATGGGGTCAACTATATCATCCAGGAAATTTATCTGTCAACTAAAATCCGTTTGTACGTTCTTGTCTTATTTTACCAAGGGCAATTATCTTTGAGTTACGACTTCCAGCACAAAATAGTTTGCGCGGAATAATAAAGCAAGGTCACTATTTATGAGAAATATAAGAAGCCTTGGGGAGACCGGTGTTGATCCTGACAATAATTGAATCGCAAGAAAGCTGGTCTGCATCGCTGACTTTCAGGAAACAGGAGATTTAACTCAGGTGTTGAAAGGGCATGTCAACTTCTCAGGATTGAGGGCGTTGTTGTGGCGCAGTTGAAATAAATCTTTGCCGGATGTTGTTCCGATGAAGCAATAAAAAAAGAGGCTACAGCAAATGCTGTAGCCTCTTGATTCGTTTGGTAGCGGGGGCCGGATTTGAACCGACGACCTTCGGGTTATGAGCGGCAAAATGCTATTTTTTAGAGACCCTTGATTAAAGCCTGGTTTCCCGTTTTGCCTTGATAATCGGGTCGTTATCAGTTGTATTTTGATTGTATCTATTCTGTCTATTTTGCCCTTTTAGATATTTTTTAGCACACTTTTAGCACATCGTTATTTATAAGCGAACTTCGTGCTCTTCATACGACAGTCGCTTCATATCAGGCAAAAAGCACCGAAACCTGGCCGGTCTTGCGCGAGCGAGACGCAGTCTTGACGACGATCTGTACGTCACGGCCCAGAAGAGTCATACACTCAAGCATCTTGGCTTCTGAGATGCCATGGAAACGTCCCCGCAGCATATTGGAGAGCTTGGGTTGAGGCATGCCGAGAAGTGTCGAAGCCTGCGTTTGCGTCAGCTTGCGAAGTTTGATGATTTCGGCGATCTTGGTGGCAAGCTGGGCCTTGACCAGCATTTCATCCGCATCCGCCATGCCGAGATCGGCATACACATTCATGCTTCCTTTTACAATCTTGCTCATGATCATACTCCTTCTGAATGTTGACGGGCCAATTTCAGCCGCGCCTCGATCATTTCCTTGTCCTGTTTTGACGTTTCAATGCCCTTGCGGGATTTTTTCTGGAAACAATGCAGCTCATAGATGCCATTACTGAATTTGACTGTATACACGGCGCGATAAGTATTGCCATCGTAATCCTCCACCACCTCAAGCACTCCGGCTGATCCGAAACCCTTGAGGGTCTTGGCCTGCTGATGTTTATGGCCGCTCTGCGCCAAATAGAATGCATAGCCGACAACATCGACCACCTGCGCCGGCATTTCTAGAAGATCTTTCTTTGATGATCCTACCCAGAACAAGGGCTTCAAATCGTCTTCTCTCCTGACAGTATTATACCTAAATGGGTATAAAAAGCAAGTCTAATATTCCGCAGGCAGCAGGATCGTGAACCCCTCATATTCCGAGACAGACTTCCGCACACGCGAGGAACATTATTTGACATCAGTGCATTTTCTGATCGCTAGCGTTTGCTAGCGCGCGTCTGTCGCTGAGATTTTGAATTTTTTCGCACTGCTTTGATAGCAAGCTGTATACATCGCATGGCATTGATTCTAAGAACCTTTTTCCTTTTTTGATTCGATTTTGCTGTGTGCCTCATCCATCGGAGATGGGTGAGGTGCCAGCGAATTAAAACCACATATCGTTACGCCGTATCATCGTTATGAACGCCTTACCATATGGTATGGTCCACACCATGCCACGCCACATCACTGCTTCAGGGCTCAGTCTCTCGGCCCCTCACCATGCAACCATGGTCTTTCCCTTCCCGTTCTGACTTGTTCGGTTTTTCAATGTCCGACCGCATATGACGGGATATCGTGCGACGAGGTAGTTCACACCGTGGTTCAGCGCCAAGCCTTTATAATACCCGCCCATGCGCGTGAAAGACCGCCTTTTTTCGCCCGGCAGACTCTCCCGCAGCACATCCACTCTGTCAGTGCTCCCAATGTTAAAAACGCGGTTAAAGAAAAAAGAGATGAGATGATATTACATCAGGGGGAGCGGAAAAGATGATGTTATATCACATCAACTTTAGACCGGAGCGAAGGTTAAACCACGTTTAACCATGAAAAGACTGAGGAACATCGCCGGAAAAGCATCGAGCGTTAAACGCGCGTTTAACCAGGATGACAGCAATACAAACGATTAAAGGAGCGGTTAAAAAAGTGTGTTATGTTGTGTTGGTAACACAACAATGTTTCTCTGTCTTACGCTGTCGGACCCTGTCTTTCAAGGCTTTGGGCCACTTTTGCACACCCTGCTGTCGGACAAATCGTCCGACAATGTATACGACTGATAATGTTCGCCTTATGTGTTAAAAATCATCGTAGCTGTCCGACACACCACTCAACTTTGTTGAGTGGTGTGTGATAGACGACGCCCGCGTAGCTTTCTACCCTCATGGCGCTCCCGAATACATTGCAAACACGATAACGTAAACAAACAATCTTGGCTGTAGCGGCTTTGCCGATTATCTCTCAATCTCCAAACTTACGAACGAGAGCAAAACAACACCGAACAGAGCTTTTTGAGTGATACAGACGCTAGCGTAGCTCACGAACCTGAATGGCGCTTCCGAACAGGGCGTAAAAAACCCGAACAGAGCTTATAGAGTAATGATGACATTCCGAATGGCCGAATGAAGTTGCTCGCACGGCAACCACTCAAAGTCCCTCTATACGTCTCCAGTGGTGTCTTGTACATTCCGCCTCAATTATGACGATACACTACATCCGGAATTCACGATTATGAATTTGATACTGTATCCACCGGTTTCGGGCGATGCAAACCTAAACAAGGCGCTCTCAAATTATGCTGGACCCAAAGGAAATCTTAGGTTTCCCCTCGATCAACCGATTCCGTACAACTTGATCAAGAGGGTCGTAAAACTCAGAGTAAAGCAGAACCTCACAAAGTGGTCGGCGGACTAAAAGTAAGCCAAGGCGGTGACGTTAGGCACGTGATCTGCTAAAATCTAAATGAATAGTAAGATTCTCGTGTTAAATAGATCATCGAATGCTTACTGTAGTTGTGTGTCGGGCATCTTCCATCATTATACAGCGGGTGGGCTGGGAGCTGAACTGAGTTACGACGCTTGAATGAGTCGTTTGAAGACATTTTGGAAGAGTCTGGAAGTGTTAGGAGGAGGACATGAAAAAGTCGGGTTCGACCGAGGGCCAGTCGGCATCTGAGCTGATTGACAAAAGAATCGCCGAGCTCGGGGACTGGCGCGGGGAAACCTTGAGCAGGATGCGTAAGCTCATCAAAGAAGCAGACCCGGACGTCGTCGAGGAGTGGAAGTGGATGGGCACTCCCGTATGGTCGCACGGCGGGATCATCTGCACCGGCGAGTCTTACAAGTCGATAGTGAAGTTGACCTTCTCCAAGGGGGCTTCGCTGAAGGACCCGGCCAATCTCTTGAACTCGAGCCTCGACGGGAACGCAAGGCGCGCGATTGACATCCATGAGGGGGAGGAGGTCGACGCGGTCGCTTTCAAGGCGCTCATCGGTGCCGCGGTCGCCCTCAATACATCCGTCGGAAAGGCAACGCCAAGGCGAGCGAAGTAGGCTACGGGATTCGCGCCTTCCCATGCGCAGTGCTCCGTACCATTGGGCACTTCCTACAAATGGCAGCAAGAGTCTCATGGAGCCAACCGCAGCATAACCTCTCCGTTAAGGGGACGTCCCGCAGTGGGCCGACCCTTACTTCGAATACTAATTATCATCCTGTATTTGTTGCCCTTGCCATAAAATTGACACTGCGATGTTGTAGGTGGCAGCGAGATAGGCAAAATATTAGAAGACGTGTAGAATCCGTGTTGAGTCCTGCTGCACCGTTTTCTTCCAGAACTTTGCACTCAGTATAGTATTGCTCGAAGTGTAACTTTCATTCAGAATCATTCACATAAGTTCTACTAGTTCGAGTCCAGCGTGGGGAGGGAAACAAGGTCGGCATATTGAATGACGTTTTTCGTGTTGAGCCCGAGTATCCAGAAATGCTCCTTTTCTCTGTCATGCTCCTGTTCAACATTCAGCAAGGAAAACAACACTTCCGACACGTCTCTTGAACCGCATACTGTTTTTTTCTTTTCGCTGATTATCATTTGCCTGTTCCTCCCTCTCTCAAAACCAGAGTTACCCTCCCTCCGGGGGGCCTTCACAAAAACCAGGCCCCCCGAGGGATGGAAAGAACATCCCGCAATAATTCACTTGGCTTTTGAAGGCCTTTAAGAATCCTTGAAGCAGCGGGCATGACAGAGCAAAGCGATGGCGTGACGGATGCGAGGATTCAGGCCGAAAAAGTTATCGCGGGGATTTTGACGTTTTGTAGGGAGCCCTGCGAGGGCGGATTGGGAGCGACGAAGTCTCCTGACCAACGGGAGGGAGTCTTCGACGCGTGGGTGGGCGGGAGATAGAGCGAGGGCATTGGCCTTGCGCTATATGCAGGGCCAATGACCGAGCGGACAAACGGCTTGGTGCCGGCGCGAAGCATAGGCACGAAGCCCACCGATTGCATTTTGCTATATGGGTAAAATAATGCAACCCACTTGATAAATTTTAAAATCCTTCTATAATATCTTTATTGAACTTCACTTTAATATCCATAAGGAGAGACCATGGCAAAGGCAATGACGAAGACGCAACTGGCAGCACGGGTCGCAGAAAAGGCAGGCATTACGAAGAAACTGGCGACTGATATCATGGAGGATATCGCCTCCATTGCATACAAAGAAGCCAAAAACTCATTTACGCTCCCCGGTCTAGGGAAGCTCGTGCTGGTCCAGCGGAAGGCACGTATGGGAAGGAATCCCGCGACGGGCGAGGCTATCAATATCCCGGCAAAGAAGGTTGTGAAATTCCGCGTTGCAAAGGCCGCAAAAGACGCGATCCTCGGCTAGAAGTAAAATGTGCGAATTTACTCCACGCCCACTCACTTCGCTGATGAGTGGGTGTTTTTGTTAAGTTTATTCTATTCGGTGAGCAGAGCAACAATAGCTTTTTTTGCTTTAGAAACGACGTGCGCGTCATTTTTCTTTTGGATAATAATATGCCGGTTGCGCGGACACGCAGCGGTTCAGGACCAACCCAAGGATCTTCTCCTGCGGAAGAAACTGGAGTGCCTTCCTGACAACGTCCATCGACGTCTTTCCCGCCTCAACAACGACAATTACCTGGTCAACAAGAGGGGCAAATGACAGCACATCCGCTCCCGTAAGAATTGGAGGGGCATCGAAAATAATGTATCGTTCGGGATAACGCCCTTTTATATCGGGGATGAGCGCTTTCATGCGGGGCGATGCAAGAATCTCGGCGCTTTCCTGGTACGGTCGCCCCCCGGAAATGAGCGTCATTTTTTCGATGCCCGGCCACGCGATCAGCTCTGAAAAGGGGACATCGTCCGCCAGATAATCTATCAACCCTTTTTCACCGGCGCATCCCAGGTATTTATGAATACTCTGTCTTCTCAGATCGCCGTCAACCAGCATGACCGTATGCTGGAACTCGCGCGCAAAGGTGACGGCCAGATTGATGGCCGTAATCGTTTTCCCCTCGCCCGGCAAAGCGCTGGTTACCAGGATCGTGTTGCTCCCTGAGTTCCGGGTCCGATGCAGGATCCGCGTCCGCAGGATTCTGTAGGCCTCCGTCTCGCGGGCATCGTCCGAATAGGCAAGACACCGGTTTTTTGCGATGAAACCCGGATCGAGATGAACGGTCCGGGACTGGGAATATTTCGGTGAGATCCATCCTGCCCTCTCCTTATGTTCCCCGTCGCCATTATTCCGTGCGGCAGGAACCGGGATTTCATTTATTTCATCCCTCCGCTTTGGAATGATATTCGATAAGGCTGTTTTCATCTTTTGTATCATTGCATCACTCCTTCTCAATTACTACGGTTCGCTAAAAGGCCATATATCTCATCACGCGCGCCCAAAGGACGTCCAGGTCCATCACGAAGAATTGAACAATGAGGACAAGGACGACCGCTGAGAGGGCCGCTGTTCCGACAACCATTTTCCGGCGTTTCTTCCTTCTCTGATCGTCCTCTGCTGTAACGATCTCCGGTATCTCGACAAGAACCGGGAACGAGAAAGCCTTCACCAGGTCCTCGGCCCCGTGAGCCGTATGATCCGCTGTCTCCTGCACTGCCGCCGTTCCTACACCGGCGGCTATCCCGAGAATGAGCCCGAGCAGAAGAACAACGGGCCGGTTAGGCCTGACCGGCTTTTCCGGAAGCCTGGCCGGGTCAATCAACGTAAAACGCTCCCCCATCTGTCCCTGTTCGAGCCCACGAGCGACCCTCGATTCCATAAATTTTTTCATAAGATCGTCATATTTCAACTGGGTGTTGTTTCTTTCTGCCATCAGGTTTCTGTATCCCTCCTCGACACGGGGAGACATTTCCAATCGTTGCCGATAGTCATTTCTCTTCTTATCAAGGTCTTCGATCTGTTGTTTGAGGGACTTGATATCTGATTGCACGCTTGCCAACTCCGCAGCGAGCGCGACATATGCAGGATTGTCCGGTTTGTCCGAGACCGTTCCCTCGCTTCCCTGTGCTTGAAGCTTTTTTTCAAGCTCGACTATCTCCGCCTTTGTCTTTATTACATCAGGATATTCGCCCGAATACCGCGCCTTCAGGCCGATGAGCTTGACCCGGAGTTCCTTTAACCGTTCTTTATCCTGATTTGTCGCGTCGGGCGCCATGGTCGTCAATTGAGTCTTCAGATAGCTCTCCTTCTCCCGATTCGATCGGAGCTGATCGTTCAACTGTTCGTAATTTCGATCGACCGCTTCCAGGGACTGGAGATTGAACTGCAGGAGTTCCGGCAGGGCACGGGGGGTTCTTTCCTTGTACAGGGCGATCTTCTTCTCTAATGCGGCCAGTTTAGCCTGGACCGAATTCATTTCTTCCTCAAGAAATTTCGAGGTACCCTCGGTTTGCTGGCCTACTACTTTGATGTTTTCCTCCAGATAGAGAGATGCGAGAACATTTGCGACCTGCTGGACCACCTGGCGATTTTCCCCCTCATACGAAACAGTAAAAGCGATAGTCGCTACTGTTTTCGCGCCCGTCCTGCGGTCTATTACGTCTGCCATAACGGTGTCAAACTTGATATCTTTTTTCCGCATGTTCTCGATAATTTCCTCAGTCGTCCATCTGTTGCGCTTATCCGCATACAGGTCAAATCGCTTGATGATCTCAAGAAGACGCGCGGAGCTCATGATCCGCTGATTGATGCTCTGCAAACGTTGTTCAGCAAAGCTCGTCACGGTAGCCATGACATAATCACGGGAGATCTCCTGCTCCTCGATAAGAATGGTTGAAGTGGAGCGATATACCGGCTTCCAGACAATGAGGACCACCCCAGCGAGAAATAAAATGGCAAGGGCCGGTACGATAAGCCCCCACCGCCGCCTCTTGATTATTTTGATGACGTCTCCGGCTTGCATTATTTTATCCTGCTCCATAAAAACTCCTTTCCATTTTCCCGCTGGGTCCTACTCCCAAAAAGGGAATTGCGCGCTCAGTCCGATAAAAACAAGCTGTCTGCGCGCGTTTGCATCCGAGGCCGGATAGCGGACCAGGGTGTAGTCATAAGAAACATCAAGGGCCGTATCTTTTGAGAATTCGAACCGGATACCCGCGCTGATATCGAAGGGCCGCTGGTCTATGACCTGCGCCGAATAATTTGACGGATCCGCCTTGTACGTAGAATAGCTCGTTGATAAAAGGGCGGAAACCTCATAGGTCAGCCGATACCGGGTTGTGAGCGAAAGGGAATTGCGCTCCGCCGCGCCGTTCAGACCGGCAGCCAGAGAAAGATCTCTGATGTACGCGAACTCTTCCTGCATACGCTCGCCCCGGTAATTGAGTGAAAGCCTTGTTACCCAGCCCCAACCTCGGTTGTCCTGCCGTTCCCGAACCGCCATCTGAGTGGTGGGGGTCTCCTGGACAAGTCCTGTGACGAAGATTTCAGACCAGGTGCGCCGAAGGCCGCCGTCGACAAGCACACTCCAGAATTCGTCAAAATCCCGGGAAAAACCCACGGTGCACGTTATGCTTTCTGTCCGGGCATCGGTTACATAATAAGCGCTGTAACCCGCATTCAACCTTCCCTTGAGCGTGGAGAGATACGTACCGAAATCATAGACAAGCCCTGCATTCACGTCATGGGACGTGTCGCGATATGACGGTCTTTCGTAGGAAGTAGTTCCGTAAGTATAGGACGTCATTGCCGATGTTTTTTCCGTAAACATATAATCCGCAGACAGGGAAGCAGTAAGTCGTTTCTGCGACAGAGATACTACGGGAAGTGGAGCGCCTGCCGGGAGGTTATACGATGGACCGGTACCCGGTGGATTGGAAGAAGTGGATGATGACGATGAAGACGGGGGCGGCATTTGGGTATCTCCCGGCTGGTTCGACGGGGTAGTGATTATAGTACCGGGTTGAATTCCTGGACCGGCCATCCCCGGATCCAGTGTAGGATTGGAATTTATCGAGTAGCCTCCCCCGGCTGAGATGTTGAGCAGGGGTGTTGCACGGTATGCGAATTTGCCTCCGTATGTCATGTTTGTCGCACTGAGATCACGGTGTTTGGAATAGTCGAGTCGATCCAGTTGGGCCGACAGGTCCGTATCGAGTCGACCGGTCCGGTCCACCATTTCGATGCCGGGAGAAACGATGCTCACGAAGTCTTTTTTGACGCCTGCCGCTTCCGTCAAGAGCAGTATATTACTGTTGTATTCCCCCTTAACACCGAGGGAGGGTACGAGACGGAATTCATCTCCCCATGCGTGCCATGGACACAGCAGCAGTATCAGAGCTACGGTGAAAAAGCACCTGAGAGAAATCATGGGATGACGACAACGTCGCCCCTTTTGAGATGAATGTTCTGTTCCAGGCGCTTCCCCTCTACGACGCTGTCGTAATCGAACGGGAATATGGTGGTCTCATTGGTCCCCTGCCGAAAGACCTTGATCTTGTCCCTCTTCGCGAAAACATTGAGACCTCCGGCCGTGGCAAGGGCCTGAAGAACGTTGACGTCGACGCTCAGGGCGAATCGTCCCGGACTGTTCACCTTGCCGATGACATAGATGATCAGGCTGTTGATCTGCTTTAACTCCAGAGAGAGTTCAACGCCCGGCACGTAACGGCTGAGCCTGGTTTCCATCGCCGCTTTCAGCTGCAACGCGGTCCTGCCGGCTGCCGGAATTTCTCCAATAAGGGGAAAGGAAATAAAGCCATCCGGCCGGACGACGCAGGACCGGGTCAGGGCCTCATCCTTCCAGACTGAAATATCCAGCACATCGCCCGGACCGATGAGGTAGCCCGTTTCATCAGTCGTTTTTGCAGACGGTGAAGCATCACCGGATGCGATCCCTTTGGACATAGCCGGATCCGCTTCAGGCGTCCCGCCTTCCGCGCTCGCAGCCCAGGACAGAGTCGATGAGAATATTCCAAGCATACCGATAATCATAAGAAGCATGATTTTTTGAAGCACGTCTCTCTCCTCATGTTTTACGTACTCGCTGCGGGTTTACGCTGGTACTCGCTCCCAAAACACCAAGTCAGCAAAGTACCCTAAAGTAAAAGAATATAACATGGCATTATTACAGAATGATGACGATCCAGTTAAGAATGCATGAAAAAACCGGGTCATGGAGTGAACAATTCATATGCCCCCACTTAATAAAAAAGAATCTTCTGACTTTATGTGGGTCGTTTAATAGCAAGTACCGCTATTTATTCAACATCAATAGTCTGTTATCTGAAGATTATCTCAGTTGGCAATTGTCCCACTTGTGCATCGGTTTTTTTGGGCAGCTCATCGCTCGGCCGCGCAGCATGCAGGGATATATACTGTACCTCAGCCCTGATATGCAGGTCTCGCA
>JBARBN010000065.1:0-4680 GCA_049793155.1 Nitrospirota bacterium | reverse complement strand
CGGTCCGAGAGGTGCTGGATGTCACTCGCAACGTTACGGGCATCGATTTTCCGGTCAAGGAATCGCAGCGGCGTGAGGGTGATTCTCCGATACTGGTCGCTGATAGTTTGAAGCTTAAGCAAAGATTGAATTGGAAGCCCAAGTATGATGACTTGAAGTATATTGTAAAAACTGCGTGGGAGTGGGAGCGAAAAGTTCGGAGTTCATAGTTGACGGTACTCGATTTTCAGACGTGAGTTTCCCGCTCTGTCAACCGATATCCTTCCAACACACCCATCAGAAAATTAATATTGAGCGCAACGATCGCAGCGCCGAAGTTGTACTCGAATATCCCTGCCACCAGAATATTCAATAATGATAATGCCACACCGAGGCTGACTGCCTTAAGCAGCGGTTCCGATGCGCTGTGGTGGACCCTGAAATACTTTATGCAAAAATAGAGTTGTGTCCCGATCACAATGATGAAACCAGGCACCCCATCCTCGGCAAGTTCGTGGATATACATATTGTGCGCATGAGAGGTGAAGTCGATCAGCCCTTTTTCTTTATAGGGTTCCAGATAGGACGGCAGCATGCCGCTCCCCACCCCAACGAGGGGATGCTGGAGAAAGATGTTCCATGAGATTTTCCAGTTGTTCAAACGGTAGGAATTCTTTTCAAGGGAAAAACTGTCCGATATTCGTTGAGAAAACCAGGGTACCGTGAGCATGATGACGGCGATGACGAGCGCCGCGATGACCGAGTATTTCAGGATCGTCTTAAAGGATCTTGCAAGCGCCAACAGGACAAGGAAACAGACGAAGACCCCGAGAAAATAGCTCCGCGAGCCCGAGAATACGAGCCCCGTGAGTAGAAACGGGGAGTAATAGAAGAACCGTTTATTATGGAAAAGAGCCAGACAGATGTTCATGATAAGAATGATCGAGATGCAGCCGCCGTACTGGTTGGGGTGGCCGAAATACCCGCTCATGCGGCCGGTGTTTTCATAAAAAAGCGGTTTATAGATCGGGGGGATCCCGAGAAAGTGCTGGCCAAGGGCATAGAGAATGATCAGGCTGTTCGCGATGAACAGGATATGACCGATCTTTATGACGGCTTCACGGTGAATTTTATAAAATCCGATGACGACATACGGGACTCGGTCCCACACGCCCTTGATCTTCGGGATCTCCCTGACCGATGTGGCAAGGGCGCGGGTAAAGGCCTTCCAGGCGAAGAGGACTGCGTAAAGCAAAGAATCTTTTTTAAAATCTTCGCGGCGGACCGTTTTCCGGTATAAGTCCCTGATGAATACAATTAACAGCAGCGCGAGTACGATCGTTGTCGCTGACATAGCGAGCACCGTTGCTGCCGCGAATGCATAGAGGAGATAGAGCGCTGTTTTATTCATGCCATTGCCCCCATGTTACCGCTGTTTCCCTTTTCTTTTTTCCGAGTTTGTGTGGACCTTATAGAGAAATGAGAACGGGTCGGCGATAAGCTTGATCGGGATCCTGCGCAGCGCAAAGGGATCGGCTCCCTTTTCCACATGTCCGCGCCGCGTGGTGACAGCGCAGCGATAACCGGCTCCTTCTGCGATCTCTTTCACCTGTTGATTATAATCGCCCCCGGGATAACAGAAGGTATTGACCGGCCGGTTCAATTGCTCTTCCAAATATCTTTTTGAACCGGTGATCTCTTCTTCTTGTGCATCCGGTGAAATACGGGTCAGTTCCGGATGGGTTTTGGTGTGCGATCCTATCTCAACGCCGTTCCTGCCTATTTCACGAAGCTGTTCCCAGTCCATTAACGGTTTATTGACACTTTCATTCGCATGATCCCAAACATTCTCCCTGCCTACGAGACCCGAAACAACGAAGACCGTGGAAGGATAACCATATTGTTTTAGGACCGGATATGCGTTTCTGATAAAATCCATGTACCCGTCATCAAAAGTGATGGCCGCCAAATTGCCGCGGTTGTCCTCTTTTGATGCCAGGGCAAGCATGTCCTGAATGGAGACGACCTTAAAGCCGGCTGTTTTCAGATACCACATCTGGAATCGGAACATCCTGGGCGTGACGTACAAATTGGGAATCCTCGCGTTCTTCGGAGGATTATCAATGTTATGATACATGAGTATAATGGCTTTCGGCATATTTATTACCAGTTAACAATTACCATGCATCTCAGCGATGAGCGTCAACTCATGATTGTCTCTTGACAAGAGAATCAAAAAGCCGAAAGTATTCCCCCACCATCCGCTCACGGCTGAAGCGTTCGGCTACCCACTGAGGACCGGCTTCGAACATGCGTCTTCTGACTTCCCTGTCCTTCAAAATACGAACTATCTCAACAGCCATTTCCCGTGCCCCATTCCTGACCAGGACACCCGCAGGACACCCCTCAAGAGAGTCACGCACTCCCCCTGCATCAAAGGCAACGACCGGAGTACCCATTGCCAGCGCCTCCACGATCCAGAGACCGAAACCCTCATTCCTGAAAGTGCTGATCGCAATATCGAGGTCGGCATAATAGGACGGCATGTCCTCTTTTCGAAGCGTATCCAGCCAGAGGAGATCATTCGTCACACCCAGTTGGTCCGCTCGGTCCTTAAACGCCTGAAGCTGGGGCATGGGTGCCAAGGGAGTAAGCAGTAGATACCGCACGCCCGATATTTCCTTTTTGATCTGGACGAACGCGTCAAGAAACTCTATCTGGTTCTTCCACATGCTCCCTGAAGAGCTTAAAAGAGGAGTATCAGCCGAGAGAGCAAATTTGTTCCTGATATAGCCCTTTACGCTCTTTGAGGCATTGAAAGTGCTGAGATCGATGCCATGGTGAATGATCGAAATCCTTTTGGATAGTCGTGGAGCAAAGGACAGGACCTTTTGTGCAATATGCCGGGATATCGTCACAATCTCGTTCATGCGACCCAGGAGAAAGCGCGAATCGATGAAATCCGCCACATGAACGATATAAATCAGCTTCGGCCGCCGCCCGGACAGAAGCCCTGCAAGCCACGATTGCACGATATCATGTCCGCGCTGAATGCAAATGATATCATAGTCCCCGTCCCTGATGATCTTCGCTATCTTGAAAAAAGATCTCAGCCCTCTCAGACCTGACTTTTCTATGGAATAGACCTCGACCGGCATTCCTTTGAACATCGTCGTAAGCGGCGTATGAGGACGGCAGACAATGCCGACGGAGGCTCCTTTTTGTATCAGGCCGGGCATCAGCTCCATCAGGAACTCCTCTCCCCCGCCCCGGTACCTGAAGTTGTTCACAAAAAGTACCTTCATTTTGTTCCCGTGCCATCACGGTCCGATCCCACGGCTTCCCGGCGATATACGGCTTCCCAGTTCTCCTGGTTCTGTTCTTCATACAAGCGTTCGTAAAATTTCAACTCCAACAGAAAATAGTTGAAGGCGATCACCGCTGCCATATAAAATCCATGGACTCCGTCCTGGTAGCCCCGGTGTCTGATGAACCTCCCGTAAAAACGTTCAAGAGGCTTGAACAGCGCCTTCAGTAAGCTGAACTTTGTCCGGCGAGTTTCACGAAAGGTCCTCTCGGCCTCCAACGTACTGTAGGAATTGAACTTGTCCATAAAGGTCTTGAAATTCCCATAGCCGTCGTGCAGGATGGGATTTACAAGATATTCCGTTGTTCCCCGCGTTACGAATTTTTCGTGGATCGGATTTACCCATTCACCCATGGACTTTCGATACAGGATGGTCTTGTACTGAGGGTACCAGCCGCCTGCTTTGATCCATTTGCCGCCGAACTACTCCCTTCTCGGGATGGCGAATGCCTGGGCAACCGGAACGGTTTTGAAAGAGTCAATGATCTCGTCCCGCAGCGCCATGGTGACTACCTCGTCAGCGTCGATGAACAATATCCAGTCGTGAGATGCATGCTCATGGGCCCTTGTTTTCTGCTCGGAGTAATTGTTCGGCCAGACATGCTGAAAGATCTTCTGTGTATAGCGCTTGCAGATGTCGACCGTGCGGTCTGTGCTGAACGAGTCGATGATAACGATCTCATCCACCCAAACCAGGCTTCTCAGGCAGCGCTCTATCTTGCGCTCTTCGTTATAGGTTATGATGGCTGCGGTGATCTTTGGCATGGAGATCATTCCCTATTTTTTGATCTGCTCCAAAAATATGGATTCCAACTGCGAGGCGATGGCATCCCAGGAATACTTTTTTTCGACCACCGCGCGTCCCGCTGCCCCCATCGCTGATCTTCGTTCCCGGTCCTGAAGAAGCGCATGAATGGTCCTGGCAATGTCCTCCGGGGCGTCCGGATCGACCATGATGCCGCCGCCTTCAGAGAGTATCTCCGGGAAGGCGCTGCCCTGTGACACAATGAGGGGCAACCCGCTGGCCATGGCTTCCAGGGCACCGATGCCGAATCCTTCGAACTCGGGAAGAAATACGAAAAGGTCCGCAGCGTTGTAGAATCCTGATACGTCCTTCTGGTTGCCCATAAAACGCACATTCGGCGTGATCCCGAGAGCAGTTACCTTTGCATGGAAGGCCTCACGGTCCTTGCTGTTCCCGTCGCCGCACAGGATATACCGGATATCGGGCACTGACTGTTTCAGGCACCCGACCACGTCCAGTACTTTTTCGATGCCCTTCCGTCCCTGAAGGGCTGAAACCGTGATCAGGACCGGGGCCTCTTCCGGGATGC
>JBARBN010000064.1:0-12795 GCA_049793155.1 Nitrospirota bacterium | reverse complement strand
TGCCGAATCTATGGATAATCTGGCCTGCTCTTTGAATTGCGCGCTCTTTTTGAGGTCGGGATTGTTTTCAAACATCTGCGCGAGCAGGACCTCATCGGTTTCCGGTTCAGCGAATGTCACCGGCAAGCCATCAGCAATGTTGATCTTCGCATCGACGCCAACGCCGATGGTTTTTTTGAGGATCAGCTCGCTGATCCGCAAGGCTTCCCGGGCTTGTACAAGGCTTCTCTCGGCATCCAGGAGTTGGGCCTCTGCCTTGAGCGATTCGATCCGAGTGGCCTTTCCCGCTTTCTGGTAGCTATCGGTCAGTTTGAAGAATGCCTCGCGTTGGGACCTTGAATTTCCCCCGACCTGCAATAGTTCCCGTGCTTCGAGCACCCTGTAATATGCCTGGCTTACGATATAGACCGTATCCAGCCGGGTCGCCTCGGTGGAATCCCGCTGAGCATCGGCTGCCTTTGATGCCGCGCGGCCGCTGTATCTGGTCTTTCCACCGTCATACAGGAGCTGTTTCAGTTTGATCTGCCCAAGGGATTCCTCGCTATACCGCATGAGCGGTTGGATACCGACACGGTCGGAATTCACTTTTGTGTAGTAGGCGCTCGCCGTGAGTTTCGGATACAACCCTGATGCGGCAATGGTATAGTCGTTCTCGAGTTCTATGATCTTCTCCTGCTCGATCTGAAGGCCCGGATTGTTCCTGAACGCCGATTCGATGCATTGTTCCAGGGTAAGGATTTTCAGTTCAACAGGAACGATCTGCACTTCCGTCTTATCCAGGGGCAAGGGCAACTTCTGCGCCTCGGCCGAATATGCATAATGACCCTGCGCCGTTGCCAACACGAATGCGGCGGCAATAGCCAATATCTGAGAGCGTACCATCTTGGTTGTTGTCCTTTCACTCGGAACGAAGGCGGGAAACGGGAAAGATGCAATATCGGGGGAAGAGGTGAAGCGAGGAGTTGATCTGAATCAAGCTGTCATTTCAGTCTCCTGCATCGATCACTTGATGCGGGGCATTCCAGATCTCAGTTTGACTGCATCGGCCCACGCGTTGGCGGACAGGACATCTGCCCGCTTCCGGCCATATTGCGTTCTATGAGATCGAAGAACTTCCGCTGCTGGCCTTCGTCGAGAGATGACTTTATCTCAAGCATGTGGCCGACGATCATCCGCTGCATCTCTTCCTGTTTTCCGCTTATCTCCTTGATTATGGTGTCAATTGCCTTCTTATCGGGAGTCTGATCACGCATGAGCGTCACCAGTTCTTTTTTCCTCACGTCTATCGCCATCCTTCGCCGGTCGATCTCCGCACGAAAAGGCATGGCCTTGTTCTTCATCGCGGATAATTGTTCGGGCTTCAGGGACAGCTCTTCGAACAGGAATTTGTCCTTCTCCATGACCTTCCCGAAGGGTGAAACCCATGAGCGGGACTGATGATAATAATGGTATCCGGCGGTGGCGAATACCGTCAGGTTCAGTATCAGGGAAGCTGCCAGAGTGAATTTGAGGAGGCTATTTTTCATTTCCGGCCTCCGTCATGGCAAGATACGCGCCGCCCAGTGAGCCGGGAGGGGCTGCGTCGAACATATCGAGAGAAAGAGACGACGTAATGTTCATCGTCGGTGCAGCCGAAGAACTGTTCGTCATGCCCTTTCCCGCGAGGATGCCCACCGTTATGACAACAAGCAATACCGCTGCCTCCGCGAATCTAACGAAAAGCGGGACATGCCATGGCGCCCTCTTTTTCTCAAGTACTGCGGTTCGCGCCATGACCCTTGCAGCAAATCCGTAGGGAGCCTGGTGGCGCTCCGTGTTCGCAAATGCGGATCGCAAAGACCGCAGGTCTGTAAGGGCCGTTCCACATTGAACGCAGCCCTGCAAATGGGTTTCGAGTGCGGCCTTGTCGCTGCCCTGGAGTTCCGCATCAAGGTAGGCCGAGATAAGTTTTGTCTTTGGACAACTCATTTTTATCTCCTGTCTTGTTAAACGATCTACTTTGGATTTTGTTCCCTGAATTTTTGCATTAATTTTTGCAGCTCTTCCCGCGCCCTTGCTATGCGGGACTTGACCGTTCCCATCGATATTTCAAGGGCATCCGCGATCTCTTCATAAGACAGCTCCTCAATTTCCTTGAGGATGATGATCGCCCGCAGCTTCGGAGACAACTTTTCAAGGCTTTCCCGCAACGCTTCGTCTATCTGTTTTGACTGGTAGAGTTTCTCGGGTGAAGGTGCATCCGAAGCTCGATCATGAACAAGCTTTTCCCCTTCCCCGGAATCGCCGAAGAGAGATTCAAAGATAGGCTTTCTCTTGTAATCAATGCAGGTATTGGTCGCAATGCGATATAACCATGTATAGAGAGAGGCTTCTGGCTGGAACTTAGGCAGGGCTTGATAGGCTTTCAGGAATGCGTCCTGGGCGGCGTCCTCTGCATCGTGGGCATTCCCAAGCATGTATCTGCAAAGGCTGTATATCTTGTCCTGATAGGTAACGACGATTTCCTCGAATGCGGAGGTATCGCCGCTTTTGAATCTTTCAATAAGTCCAACGTCATCATTATTTTGCACGAATACCATGATACAGGAAAACGATAAAATATTCTATGCGGGTCTTAATTCAGAGAATAGTGAGTTACTGCGAAGATCGGCTGCAATTGGGATCAGTCTTTCCAATAAACCGCCTTGTCCGGAAAGATCCATCGGATGCCGCCCCGCGGGTCCGGCACATCGCCCTGGTACCGCGGAATAAGGTGGATATGCAAATGGAGGATCGTCTGACCGGCCGCGAGACCGTCGTTGATGCCGATATTGAAGCCGTCGGGAGAGTATTCCCTGATCAGCCCGTTTCTCGCCTGCTGCACGGCCTCCCACAAAGCGGCTACTTCATCCTTTGTTGCCTGGAAGATCGATGCAATATGGCGTTTCGGCAGGATAAGCGTGTGACCGGGAGAGACCGGGAGTGTGTCCCTGATCGTGAAGGAAAGCGAATCCTGGGCCGCTATTTTTTCTGCTGCTATGGAACAAAAAGGGCAGACAGTCATAGGATCATCCTTTTTCTAATATCTCAGGGTCGCCTTGCGATAGTCTGATACCGGGCAGGAGCCTACTGCAGTTTCTCCACCATTTTTCTGAAATACCGGCAGTTCTCAACAAGGTCGGGGCCATGCTTGAACAACCCCCCGCCGATCAGGAATATCAAGTCCCGGCCGTAGGTCTCGATCATCTCCGGCACCCGGTCGAGGTTCATGCCTCCTCCCGGCGCGGGGAAGATCGATTTGAGATGCCCCATCGACTCCGCAGTTGCATCGGCGATCTCTTTGCATTCCTCCCGGCTGAATGAAAAACGCCCGCCGAAGTTCGGGAAGATCGTCGCATCCGCGCCGGCCAAACGCGCAAGCTGGCCGAAGATGACGCCGTGAGAGATTCCGCCCTTTCCCGTAACAAAGCTCCCCTGCAGCGCGGGGTGCGTCAGGACCGGCAAAGCGAAGCTGTTGTCCTCCGCCAGTTCCCGCATCAGATCAAAACCGATCAGCCCCGGCGCAACCATCAGCCCGCCTGCTCCTGCATTCTTGGCGATCATGGCACGCTTCATGACTTCGCTGTTCGGAGCGGTTATGTTCACGATATAGAGAGAGCGCCGGCCCGTTTCCTGGTTTCCTTTTCTCACTGCATCAGCACATCGTTCTACCCGCTCCTCGAAAGGCGAGCAGCTCTGATCGGTCAGGCCATGGTCATCCTTGACGATGTCCATCCCCCCCAGGGCAAAACGGTATGCCAGGTCAGCAAGCTCCTGTGATGAGAGGCCCATGGGTTTGAGCGCCGTGGAAAGCAGCGGTCGCGTTGGAATATTCAAAAGACTTCTGAGCCCCGCCCTGCCAAAGCGCGGCCCTTTGAAAGAGCGAAGAAGCGATTCAGGGAGATCAAGATGCTCCACCCTGATGCCGGGTTTGATGCTGCTGTTGCCGAAAACAACGTTCAGGAACTGTGTCAGTTCGCCTGCCGCTATTTCCACGGCATAGCTTATGACCGCCTTGAAGCTTTCGTTGTCGTAACGCTCGAATGATTCGATCCTTCCGAAGACATGGTCTCTGATGATCCCCTCGGGCACTTCATCGGCGGGAAATTCCACGGTCTGTTCAATGCAAATGGCCTCGGCTTTGGCGTGTGCCACTTTCTCGCCCCCGAACAGTCGGTAGGTGACGGAGAAGCGATCACCGGAGAATAGAGTTTCGGGAGAACAGGTTTTTTGAATTATCATAAAATTTATTTAAGCAATTTATCATACTCGGCATACGTCCCGATCCAGAACCACAGTAGCCCATCTTCAACTTCGACGGCAAGCGCTCGATGTCTCATGCCGACTCGCACTGACCAGTACCTGCCTATCTTTTTTATGTGGAGGGAGGGATGCTGCGGATTTTCCTTGAGGAGAACGAAATTCTTGTCAGCAAGTTCCCGGAGATGCGGGGGAAGTTTTTCGTAACATTCCCATAACGACGGGCCGGCAAAATGCCTCATAATGGTTTTGCTTTTCCTTTGCCATAATCCTTGATCGCATTCTCAGCAACCCGGTCAAGCTTCCCTGACTTCACATCTTCCTCAAACTGTTTGTCCCATTGCTCAGCATCAAACGACTCAAACCACGCCCTAAATTCTGCAAGTTTATCGGAGGACAAATCAGTAACGGCTTTTTCCAGATCTTTTACGGTAACCACGTGAGTACTCCGCATTTTATTGATTTCGTTCGGGCACATCCATCTGTCTGTCTGTTGTGTTGAATATAAAACAGACACAACACTTTGTCAATCCGAAATCTGAAATCCACGCTGTTATCTACAGCGCCTCAGCTTTGGCCTTGCTATGGACAGCTGCTACATGCGTCCCTGCCAATTCGTCTTCCGGGATGTTGAATTTCCGGCCTATCATCGCCTCAACCTCGCTGATCAGCGAAAGCGCGTCCATCTTGTGCTCCTTCAGAAGATACTGTTTGCTCGCGCCGTGGCTGAACGTATCCTTCAGGCCGATCCTGACCAGTTTTTTAGACATGCCGGATTCCGCCATCTTCTCCGCGATGATGCTGCCGAGGCCGCCGATGACCGTGTGGTTCTCCATGGTGATGACGCCGAAGCGCGACCGGCTGATCGCATCGAGCACGGACCTGTCATCGAACGGCTTCAAGGTGGAGATATGCATATGCTGAACCGAGAGGCCCCGCTTCTTGAGGACCTGCACCGCCCGCATTACCTCTTCGGTCATGATGCCGCTTGACAGGACCGTAATGTCGTCCCCTTCCGAGATCACGCGCGCCCTGCCCAATTTCATCGGACTGTCGAAGAGCCGCGGGATCTCGCCGCGCAGCATGCGCACATACACCGGTCCTTTGATTTCCTGCATCAGTTCGAGGACGGTCTCCACGTCGGTCGCGTCACCGCACTCGAGCACGGTCATGTTCGGCAACGCGCGCATTATCGCGATGTCCTCGATCGCCTGATGGGTCGCCCCGCCCGGCGTGGTGATGCCCGGAAGAAAACCGATCATCCTGACCGGCAGGTTCGGATAGGCAACGGACATAGCGATCTGATCGTAGGCGCGGCGATAGATAAAGACCGCGAAGGTATGCACGAAGGGAATGAAGCCTTCCCGCGCGAGGCCAGCGGCAAAGCTCAACATGTTCTGTTCCGCAACGCCCATGGACAGAAAGCGGTCGGGATACGTGGACCTGAACAGATCGATCTCCGTGGAACTCGTGAGGTCCGCGGAGAGTACCAGCACTTTTGGTTTGTCCGCCGCCCAGCGCACGAGGTTCTTTGCATGGACCCTGGTGACGATCTCAGGACCGATGGAGGCTCTTGCGGGTGCTGCCCCCTTCTTTTGTCCCGGCGAATACTCCCTGCCGCACAGTTCCGCATAGGCGGCCTCATAACGGCCTTTTTCCTCTTCGCTGGTGAAGCGGACATAGTGCATCTTCGGGGCCCGCGACTTGAGGACATCGAGTCCGCGCGCGGCATCGGTGTCGCAAAGGACGACAACCGGTCGTCCGTCAGGGGTAAGCGATCCGGCATCCGCAAGACGCTTGATATCGTGCCCATTGACCCTGAGCACCCGCGCCCCGAAGGACTCGATCCGCTTGTCCAGCGGTTCGATGTCCATGACCGTGCACATCTTGCCGTCGCACTGGAAGCCGTTCACATCAACGAAGATGATCACGTTGTCGAGCATGTGAAAGGACAGTGACTGGAGCGCCTCCCAGGTCTGGCCGATCTGGAACTCGCCGTCGGACATAAAGATGAACACCCTGCCCTTCTCTTCCTTCCTCTTTCTGGCCATGGCAATGCCTGCCGCCTGGCTGATGCCCTGGCCCAGAGAGCCGGTCATGGTCTCCATTCCCGGCGAATGCTCGGCGCCGATCATTTCGACCGAACTTCCATCCTTGTTGAACTGGAGAAGCCCTTCCTCCGCCATGCGTCCCGTTTCGATCAGGGTCGCGTAGAGCACCAGGGCGTATTGGGCGGGAGAAAGAAAGAAGCGGTCATGGTCAGGACCCGGCCCGTTAAAAGAGGCGCCGGTAAAGTAACCCGGATTGTTCGGGCCAGGAACTCCCGGGAACGGCAGGGGCACGAGGGGGGCCTTGATCGTGCCGAGGTCCATGATCTTCACGTAGAGCGTCGCCAGGATCTCCGCTGATGAACAGGCCTGTGAGAGATAACCCCCGTTGTTCATGATCGCATGTTCCAGCACGCGTTTCCGGATGCCTGCGGCAACGCGCTTTACTTCATTCTGCCAGATCGTTGATCCTTTTTTCGGAACAGACTTCATGCCTCCCCCAAATGAATAATCATGATACATCACGATGCGGTCACGGTTCACCCTGTCGAGGATTGTCACCTCTAACAGACTGTTGAATAAAAATATTCTCGCAGGCTAAAGCCTGCGGCTACCAAATCCCAATACGTTGATTTGTTTCATGGTAGCTGCACCCTTTAGGGTGCGTTTTCGATGCCTGAGGGCCTTTCAACAACCTGCTAACGAAGCAAATCAGCGTCAATTAAAATCGAAAAAGGCCATCCTCACTCTCTTGATTATGGACCGGTTGGACCAGAAGACAGAGCCAACCGAAGAAAGGAGCATAGCCGTTAGAAAGATTGTCTCTATTCAGGCCAAAATCTGAAACCGCGAAGGAACGCAAGGATCGCAGAGAGAATTAAAACTGAAATACATGGTTTCAGGTTTTTTCTTTGCGTTCTTTGCGTTCTTTTGCGACCAATCTGAGTAGTTACGATAAATTAAACCAATACAATGACCGAAGTTCTGCCCTTACCCCCGGTGCTTCAATCCCGCGATCTCAGCCATTCGCAAGTCAGCCTCATGCGTCTTTCCCAGACGGATGAGGTCGATGACGTCCGAGTCCACGAGTGCCTGAAACACCTCATGTCTTTTCCGTCCATCAGGAACCTCTTCAAGTACCCGGTGACGGATCGCCGACATTTTATCAAGGAAAAGCCCGTACTCCGCGCCATACCGCTGTTCGATGTCCTGTCTGATCTTCTTCGCCAGTGCCGGACTTGCGCCGCTCGTGGAGATCGCGATCAAAAGATCTCCTCGCTCCACCACCGAGGGTACGATAAAGCTGCTCTCCTCCGGAGGCACTGCTACATTGACCAGCACATGCCTTTTCCTGCATGCGTGCGCTACGAGGGTGTTCACCTCGACCGAAGGCGTAGCGGCGATCACGAGGAACTGGCCGGAGAGGTCGCTTTCTTCATACTGTTTTTTGGAATGGGTGATCTTTCCGGCGTCGGAGAACTCGTTCAGTTTTGGAGTGAGCGCCGGACTTATGATCGTCACATCGGCCCCGGCTTCAAGGAGCGCGAGCGTCTTGCGCTCGGCCACCGTGCCGCCGCCGATGACCACGCAGGGCCGATCGCGTAGGTCCAGATATACGGGGTAAAATTTCATTACAGGTGCAGTTTCTGGATGTGGGACAGCGCCGTTGTCTTCATGGCCGGATATTTCTGCGAGAGTGTCTCGAACCTGGCGCGCGCCAGGTCCTTCTCGCCAAGTTCCTTATACGAAAGACCCGCATAATAGAGCGCGTCCTTCTCCGAGCTCGAGCCCGGGTATTCCTTCAAAAGGTTCTCGCACCTTCCCGCAGCCGCCTTGTATGACCCCTTTTTGTAGTAGAAATGCGCAACGTAAAGTTCGTACTCCGCGATCCAGTCCGTGCAGATGGCAATATATTTTTTCGCCTGTTCTTCGTAGCCGCTGCGCGGATATTTTTCCAAGAGCTTTCGCATCTCTTTGATCACTGCGTGGGCAGGCGCGGGGTCGCGGTCGATGGTGGTGAGGTCCCTGAAGTTGCACATCGCGATCTGGTACTGAGCGTAGGGTGCGTCCTTATGCACAGGATGATAGTTCAGGAAGGCCTTGTATTCGACCAATGCTTCGCTGTACTTCTCCTCGCCGTAGTAGGTGTCGGCGACGCGCATCATCAGGTCGGCGTCATAGCTCTTGTCCGGAGACCGTTCCTGGATCTGCTGGTATTCCTTGCGCGCCTTTTCGAACGATTGCGTGCGCATGTTCTCTTCGGCTTCCTTGAACACGACCACCGCGTCGAAAGGCGGTTCTTTTGCGGCGCAACCGGCGAGAAAGGAAAGGAGCATTATGACGAGTATTTTTTTCATAAGATGGGGAAATTCCAGATAACGAGCTCCAAATCGCCAATAAGCCCAGAGAAGAATCAAAGACCAAATTTCAAACTCCGGGTCATTGAAATTTGATAATTTGAATTTATTCGAGATTCGAAATTCGGAATTTGTTGTTTACAATATGGTGCCGGAGGGGGGACTCGAACCCCCACGGGATTGCTCCCACTGCGCCCTGAACGCAGCGCGTCTACCAGTTCCACCACTTCGGCACGGGTGACATAATAAGGTGAAAGCCCGCTATTGTCAAGGAAGTTTTTCCCCGCGCGTGGGGGTTGTTACGTCCCGGCAGACCTTGGATGGCAGTTAAATTGCGTCGACGCGTATTCGATTTTTTCGATTATTATGGCAGCTCGGCGAGATATTCCAGCAGTTTTTTCCTCGTGCCTTCATCGGCCTGTGCCTTCACATGACCGGGGATGGCCGGCTCCCAGAATTCCTTGGGCAACAGGGCGGCATCATACAGGATACGGCCATGATGTTCGGGCACGATATCATCGGCCTTCCCCTGGATGATCACGATCGGGACAGGCGCGACCCTCTTTATAAATTTTATCGGGCTGAAATCGTCGTTGATCAGCCATGAGAGCGGATACTGAAACGGCCAGCCGATGATCGAGTCTGCGATCTTTTCCCGTGCGATTACGCGATAGCTCGAGAAGGCGCTGTCCAGGATGAGCGCCTTTACCCTGTCTTTGTAAGGCGAATTCGCGACCGTGTAGACAGCGACGGCGCCGCCGAGGCTTTTGCCGAAAACAATGATCTTGCCGTCTTTCGTGCGTGGCAATGTAAAGAGAAGCGTTTCGAGCGCGGCCTCGGCATCCCGATTGATCCCCTGCACATCCGGCGCACCCTCCGACCTTCCGTACCCGCGGTAATCGAAGATGAAGAGGTTATAGCCGGCGTCGATCAGCCACAGGTCGAGCTTTACATGGGTACTGATGTTCTCCACATTGCCGTGGCAAATGAGGATGGTGCCTCGCTCCTCCTTGGCCCTGAAATACCATCCGTGGAGGGTCAGACCGTCAGAAGACTTGAAATAGATATCACGGGGTGAATACCTGAGGACCTCTGGACTCATCATGATCTCTTTTGACGGTTTGAAAAAAAGGTGCGTACAGCCGGGGGTAAGAAGGACAGTTGCAAGGAAAATGGCAATTAAGGCGGACGGAAAAACGATTTTTTGTGCGGGCAGTGAATATGCGGACGTATTATTGAGCGCATCCATTGATCAATTATTAGCATGTTTACAACGGGACTGTCAATTGATTTTCGAACAATCCGCTTGCATTGTCCGGTAGAGGGGATTAAAATTCGAAATCCTCTCTATGAATAAATCATCCGACACTTTCATCGATCTTAAAGGTCTCACTCCCAGCGGGATCGACCGGTTTTGTACAGACAGGCTGGGCCGGAAACCAGGCCAGGGCCTCCGCGCCGCCGTGTGGCTCTATCGCAGAAAGGCAGAGGATTTCGATGCGATGACCGATCTGAACGGTCCGTTCCGCGAGGACCTGAAGCGGCATGCTTCGATATCGACACTTACCATTGAACAGTGCAGCGCCTCCGGGGATGGGACCCGGAAACTGCTCTATCGGCTGAGTGACGGGAATGCCGTTGAAGGAGTGCTCATTCCCGGTCCGGGAGGACGGCTCACGCTCTGCGTCTCTTCACAAGTCGGCTGCGCTTCGGGCTGCGGCTTCTGCCTCACCGGCTCGGGCGGACTCGTGCGGAACCTCACGGTCTCGGAGATCGTGAACCAGGTCTTTTCCGCGGGACACATGCTTGACAAAAAAACGATCTCGAACATTGTTCTTATGGGCACGGGAGAGCCGCTCAGCAATTATGAAGCAGTCAGATCGTTCATCGAGATCGCTACGGACCGCAGCGGGATGGGGTTCTCGCCCCGGAAGGTGACGCTCTCAACCTGCGGACTCGCTCCGATGATCGAGAAACTCGCGGATGACGGGGTGGACGTGAGCCTTGCCGTTTCGCTGAACGCAACGACGGATGATGTGCGGGACCGGATCATGCCCGTGAACAAGACCTACCCGATCGCTCGGCTGATGCAGGCCCTTCATCACTACTGCGAAACCACCGGAAACACCTTGACGATCGAATATGTGATGTTCAAAGGCGTAAATGATTCCTTTGAAGATGCAAAGCGGCTCAAAGACCTTCTCGAAGGCTTGCCGTGCATGATCAACCTTCTGATGTTCAACCCCTTCCCCGGAAGCACCTTCGTACGGCCTGACGAGGAGCAGGTATATTCCTTCAGGAACTTCCTACTCAATAACGGATGTGTGGCTGTGGTCAGGAACAGCCGGGGCCGTGACATTCATGCAGCCTGCGGACAACTGCGTGCTCTGTCGAATTCCCCAATCCCCTCATCATAAAAATAAGGAGAGAGCGGGTCGCTCTCTCCTCCTGCAATGACCGCACTCCATTCATTATCCGCTTCTTACATGCAATCGCACTCCTTCATCGCTAGCGCAAAATGTATGCCGCTCCTGCCCCTTGACCGGTACCGCTAATGAAAGCGCTGTTGTCCGTCTGGTCGCCGTTGATTCCTTTAGCATTGCTGCCCTCGTCAGGTGCTCCAACAGCAAGCGTGTCACCTGAAATGGCAACACTAAATCCAAAGGTATCACGTGCATCAGTGTTCGATGCCTTGATATACGCCTGCTGGGTCCAGGTCGTGCCGGTCCGGGTGAACAAGTAAGCAGCTCCCGCCCCGACCCCGCTGTTATCTGCCTGATCACCACCGATCCCTTTTGCAACACTGGCTTCATTAGGAGCACCAACGGCGAGGATGTCACCCGACAGGCACACACTTATGCCAAACGTATCGGTTTGACCAGTATTCGATGCCTTTATGTACGCTTGCTGGATCCAGATTGCGCCGGTCCGGGTGAATACATACACCGCTCCGCTCGCAGACATTGCGCCGTTAACCGTCTGATCGCCATTGATCCCCGTGGAACCGCCGCTTTCATCAGGCGCCGCTACAGCGAGTGTGTCGCCCGAGAGAGATAGACTCCGGCCAAACCAGGCGCCTTCCATGCTGTTCGATGCCTTGATATACGCCTGCTGGGTCCAGGTCGTACCAGTCCGGATGAACACATATGCAGCCCCGCTATAAAGTACACTATTATCAGTCTGGTCGCCGTTGATACCTTGAGCATTACTGGCTTCTTCAGGCGCCCCTACGGCAAGCGTATCTCCCGAGAGTGACACGCTGTATCCAAACCAGTCATATGCATCGGTATTAGATGCTTTGATATATGACTGCTGGTTCCATGCCGTACCGGTGCGGGTGAACACATACACCGCCCCGCTCACGTATGCATTATTGTCCAACTGGTCGCCGTTGATACCTGTAGCACTGCTGTCTTCTTCAGGCGCCCCTACAGCAAGCGTGTCGCCCGAGAGAGATACGCTATAGCCGAAATTATCGTCGTGCTCACTGTTCGATGCCTTGATATACGCCTGCTGAGTCCAGGTCGTGCCATTTCGGGTGAACACATACACCGCCCCGCTATTAGGTGCATTATTATTCGCCTGGTCGCCGTTGATACCTTGAGCATCGCTGCCCTCCCACGGTGCCCCTACTGCGAGCGTATCCCCCGAGAGGGACAGGCTGTATCCAAACCAGTCTAATCCACCGCTATTCGACGCCTTTATGTAAGCCTGCTGGGTCCAGGTCGAACCGGTCCGGATAAAAACATACACCGCCCCGGTCTGCCATTCAGTATTGTCAGTCTGATCACCGTCAATCCCTGTAGTGTTGCTTGCCTCCCAAACTGAGCCTACCGCGAGACTATCGCCCGATAGGGCTACGCTCCAGCCAAACAAATCAGCTGCATCAGTATTGGATGCCTTGGCGTATGCTTCCTGCGACAGCAAATTCGCGGTGATCGTGTAGTTCTTCGTCGTTACCCCATCCGCCGCAGTCACAGCAACGGTCACAGTGTTCTGACCGGGATTCAGTGAAATTGCTTGAGACTGATGTCCCGATGCCACGGCTGCCCCATTGACCGTGATCGTTGCACCTGCATCAGCCGCTGTAGGCGTAATAGTGATCGACGTCT